>VGRQ01000226.1 GCA_016875315.1 Deltaproteobacteria bacterium
GTGGCTCGCGGTGGCGGCGATGAAGTCGGAGACGTTCTCCACCGCCGAGCACAGGTGGTAGAGGTCCTCGCGGTCGATCGGGGTGACGAAGGTGCGATCGAGCGCGTCACTCATCTCCTTCTTGGCGCGGTCGCCCGCGTGCTCGGCCTAGCGGATGCGCTCCACGAGGATGAGCTGCTGGTCGCGGCCCTGCGCCCGGGTGAGCTCGGCGAACAGCTTGGCGGCGTCGTCGGCGGCCTTGGCGGCCCCGTCGAGGTAGTCGAAGAACTTCCCCTCCTCGGGGAGCAGGAACTTGATGAGCTGCTGGAGGTGACCCAAGGGGAACCCGGGGTGGCGCCGCCCCGTAGCGGGCGCGCGGCCGGGGGGCTACGCGCCGACTCCACCTTTCGTGAAACTCGCGAAAAAGGCAGCGAGTTCCGTCGCGGGACGGCTCGTCGGGACCGGTACCCACTCCGGCGGGAAGTAGGCCTGGAAGGCATGCTGCTGGAAGCGGCGACAAACCAGCACCACCGCGCCGCGATCGGCGGGCCCGCGCACCACCCGGCCGGCCGCCTGCACCACCCGGGTCATGCCCGCGTGGATGGAGGCGAGGCCGAAGCCGTCGGAGAAGCGGCGCTCATAGTAGTCCTGCAGCAGCGACTGCTCCAGGCCCGGCGGCGGCAGGGCCGGGCCCACGATGATCGCCGCGTCGAGGGCCCCGGGGGGAAGGTCGATCGACTCGGCGAGGGCACCCCCCAACACGGCGCACAGGACCTTGTCGCGACCCGTCATGCTCGCCGCGAGATCGGCGCGATCGTGGTGGCTCATGTCGCGACGTTGCACGAGCCGGTCGCGACCGGCCAGTTTCGCCTGGGACAGCAAGGCATCCATCTGCTCGAAGCTGCCGAAGAACAGCGCCACGTTGCCGGGGACGGCGGCCACGCAGTCATCGAGCAGGGCGGCGATGCGCCCGGCCTCGGCCGCCCGATCGCGGTAGGCGGTCGAGACCGACCTCGCGATGATCGTCGCGCGGTTCTGGGCGGGAAAGCCCGACGGGAGGCGGAGCGAGGCGAAGCGTGACTCCTCGACGCCGCAGCGGGCGCGCCAGAACCAGGGGGGCTCGAGGGTTGCCGACATCGCCACCACCGCCGCCACGGCCTCGATCCTCGCCGCGAGCAGAAACGATGGGTCGCGACAGAAGAGCACGCGCGCCTGGCCGTCGTGGAACACCACCACCTCCTCGCCATCGCGATCGGCGTAGGTGGCGAAGCGCTGGACGCCGCGGGCCAGCTCGAACCAGGGGTCGCCCTCCACCGGGCGGCCGAGGCGCGCATGCGTCACCGCGATCTCGTCGAAGCTGGCGAGCAGATCGGGCCAGGCGGGCGAGTCGTCCATGGCGGCGGCGCGGGTGGCCTCGGCAAGGTCGCGGAACGCCGCGCCGTCGGCGCCGGGGTAGGCGGCGATCACCCTGTCTACCAGCGCGTCGTCGATGCGCGTGGAGGCCCAGTCCCGGGCCCGCTCCGGGAGCTGGTGCGCCTCGTCGAGCAGCACCGCCCAGCGCCGGGCGGCGCCCTTGCCGAAGAGCGGGCGCAGGTAACTGTCGGGGTCGAAGGCGTAGTTCAGGTCGCCGATGACCACGTCGGCGAGCTGCGCGGCGAACTCCACCGCCAGCGCCCAGGGACAGGCCCCCTGCCGGGCAGCCTCGGCCTGGACCAGCTCGCGGGGCACGCGGCCGGCCTCGGCGAGGCGCGAGAGATCCACGATCTCGGCGCTGCCCTCGCACTCGCCGCGGGCGCAGGCGGCGCAGGCCTGGGCGCGAGCCTCCACCACGACGGTGCGCAGCGGCAGGTCGAGCGCCTCGAGGGTGCGTTCCACGATCCAGCGCTGGGTAGTGCGGGCGGTGGCCCAGAACAGGCCGAGATCCTGCGCCACGGCGGCCCGGAGCGCGCCCACGAGCACCGGCGCCGTCTTGCCGAGCCCGGTGGGAGCCTCCAGCGCCATGACCGTCGCCCGGTGGAGGGCGGACTCGCTCGCCTCCAGGAGCTCCGCCTGCCCCGGGCGCAGCTCGTCGAAAGGGAAGGAGATCGCCCACCGCTGGCGCCCGGCCGCGTGGGCGATCCACTGCTCCCGGGCGCGAACCCGGGCCGCGAGCCAGCGGTGCAGCCACTCGCCGAAGCCGGGGGCGCGAGGCACCGGCACCACGCGCTGGCTGCCGTCGATGATGGAGACGAGGCGCAGGTGCGCCACCGGCCCGGGCCGCCGGCAGCCCTCGGCCACGTGGAGGTAGGCCTGCACCTGGCGCGTCCACGACGCGGGGATGGCCACATCGTCGAGCGCGCGCTCGGGGACGGCCACCGACTTGATCTCCTCGATCACCGTGTAGTCATCGAGCTCCTCGACAAGGCCGTCGACGCGGGCGTTGACGACGCAGTGCCAGCCGTCGACCAGCTCCACGTGGCGCCAGCTCGCCTCGTCCGCGGGCTGGTGTACCGCCATGCCGAGGCGCGCGCGGGCGCCGCGGGAGAGCGCGATTTGTCCCGTGCCGCCGCCTCTCCCGGCGAGATCGCGGACCGAGAGTTCCAGTGTCCGTGTCTCGTCCGACCAGCGCAGCACGCCCCCGCGTTAAACCGCGCGGCTTCGGGAGGCCGTCATGCACGCATGGGACAACCTCACCGCGCGCATCCGCGAGCTCGACGCGCTCGGGAGCGCCAACGCCCTGCTCGAGTGGGACCAGCAAACCTACATGCCGCCCCGGGCGGCCGACGCCCGCGGCGAGCAAGTGGCGCTGTTGCAGCGGCTCTACCACGAGCGCTTCACCGACCCGGCGGTGGGTGGCTGGCTCGACCAGCTGGAGGGCGCGGAGCTCGACGCCACCCAGGCCGCCGCCGTGCGAATCCTGCGGCGCAAGTACCGGCGCGCGGTGTGCCTGCCCACCCGGCTGGTGGAAGACCTCGCGCGGGCGCGGAACGATGGTTTCGGCGCCTGGGTGGCCGCCAAGCAGGCCGACGACTTCTCCGGCTTCGAGGCGCCGCTGCAGCGCCTGCTCGACCTCGCCCTCGAGCAGGCGGAATTCTACCTCACCCCCGAACATGCACATCCATACGACGCGCTCCTCGAGGACTACGACCCCGGCAGCACCGTGGCCGAGCTGCGCCCCATGTTCGATCGGCTCGCCGGCGAGCTCGGTCGTTTCCTCGCGGCGGTAGACGGCCGCCCCCATCCCGAGGGCTTCGCCGCGCGCCTCGACCTCGACGGGCAGAAGCGGCTGAGCCAGCGGGTGCTCCGCGACATGGGCTACGACATGCAGGGTGGCCGCCTCGACCTCGCGGCGCACCCCTTCTCCACCGGCATCGCGCTCGGCGACGTGCGGCTCACCACCCGCTACGAGGAAGACAACTTCCTCAGCGGCCTCGGCAGCACCATCCACGAGGGCGGTCACGGGCTGTACGAGCAAGGGCTCCCCGCCCGCCTCGCGGGCACCTGGCTCAACAGCGCCGCCAGCTACGGCCTGCACGAGTCGCAGTCCCGCTTCTGGGAGAACTTCATCGGTCGTTCGTTGCCATTTTGCCGGTACCTGGTTCCGAGGATGCAGGCGATCTGGCCCGACCTCGAGGTGCGGCCGGAACAGCTCTTCGGCGTGGCCAACCGGGTGGAGCGGACCCTGATCCGGGTGGAAGCCGACGAGGCCACCTACAACCTCCACATCATCGTGCGCTTCTCGCTGGAAGTGGAGATTTTCAGCGGCAAGTTGCGGGCGCGCGACCTGCCCGAGGCATGGACCGAGGCCTATCGGCGCATCGTGGGCGTGGTGCCGCCCTCGCCCAGGACGGGCGTGCTGCAAGACGTTCACTGGTCGAGCGGTCTCCTCGGCTACTTCCCGAGCTACACGCTGGGCAACCTCTACGCGGCGAGCCTGGCGCAGTGCCTGCTGCGCGACCTGCCCGACCTCTGGGATCGCGTGGAGCGCGGCGACTTCGCGCCGATCCTCGGGTGGCTGCGCTCGCGCGTGCACGACCGCGGCCATACCGTCGATGCGCCGGTGATCGTGCGCGACGTGATCGGCGACCGCGACCCGGTGGCGGATCTCGTGGCGCACCTGTGGTCGCGACATGGAGCGGTGTACGGCGTGGCGCAGCCCTCTTAGAACAACCGGTGACGACATCGCCGCGCGCGCGGGGATATGCGCGCCGCCATGGCAGGAGTCGCCATGTTCGCGTTTGGTATGCCGGGGACGACCGAGTGGATCGTCATCCTCGTGATCGTCCTCATCTTCTTTGGCGCCGGCAAGCTTCCCGACGTGTTCCGCCAGGCGGGGAAGGGGATCAAGGCCTTCAAGGACGCCTCGGAGGGCAAGGACGAGGGCGACGGCGAGGCGCCGCCCCCGCGCAAGGCGGCGAAGCCGCAGATCGAGGCGAAGGACGACCTCGACGACGAGCCGGAAGCCGAGAAGCAGGCTTCGAGCAGCAAGAAGAAGGCCTCAGCAAGCGAGGAGTAGGTTCAGCTCGGCGCGCAGGTCGGGCGACAAGACGCCCGAGTCGCGCAGCGCCGCGAGATCCTGCCGCAACAGCGTGCGGAGCAACTGGCGGGCCAGGGGCGTGGGCGAGCAGGGGTTGAAGGCCAGCGCCTTGCGCACGCGGTAGTTCTGCGACCAGCGCGGGTGCGCCGCCACCGCCTCCAGCACCTCGGGCGCGGTGGGCCGCATCGCCGCGATCTTGATGGCGTCGCGCTCCACGAGCCGCGGGTTGCTCAACAGCGCCGTGATCACGCGCGGGTCGCGGTCGTGGAGCAGGCGGTCGAGCAGCAGGCGGTCGCGCGTCTTGGCGGCGCTGGTGCGCTCGCCCGCGGTGCGGTCGACGTGCGGATTGTCCACCGGTTTCTTCGCCATCGGCGAGCGGCGCGACCCGAGGAAGCGAGCGGCCACGTCGCGGAAGCCCGCGTCGCGAGCGGCGAGGTAGAGGTCGGTCAGCCGCTCGTAGTCGAGCTCGGTGAGCACCGACGGGTTCACCGCCAGCTCGGCGAGCATCCACCGGGCGCGCTCGTGTCCCTGCCGGGCCATCCACTCCAGCCGGTCGAGGGCCCCGATCAGCGAGGCGTCGTCGAGGCTGTCGAGGCCCTCGTGGAGCACGGTGCGGCGCAGCGCGCGGTCGGACACGGCGACGAAGCGCCGGAGCCAGGGCTCGACGATCGGATCGATGTCCCCGGGCTGCTCGCGGTGCGCCGCGAGCGTAGCGAGCACGGCCGGGTGAGCCAGCGACATGTGTCCCCGCCTAACTGCGCGTCACGATAGCAGCCGGGGCATGTGGCTGTCCCTCCTGCTCGCCTGTGCCCCCGAGAACCCCACGTCGGCCGACGAGTGCGACTGGGTGCTCGGCGATGGCGCGCAGAAGGACTGCATGGCGCAGGTGGCCATCAACACCTTCCGCGTGAGCCCGTCGGAGGGCATCGCGTTCACCGAGGCCGAGATCGACGACCCGCTGCAGCGCGACTTCGTCTACCTCCAGGTGACCATGCAGGTGGATGCCAGCACCAACAAGTACTGCGACCGCATCAACGACCCCGTGTTCAAGGAGCGGTGTACCACGCGCGTGCAGCGGCCCCATCTCAACCGCGCCGAGTCGGGCGGGCCGAGAAAGTAGGTGACCACGGGGCCTCGGAAAGCCCCCCCCGCCTAGCCCTCACCGCAAGAGATGGAGGAGACGCTTGATGTTGCCGGTTGATAGCGGGGTCGGGGGGGACCAGATCCGAGATACAGTCGGAGTGTAGGCGGTCGGGTTGCGGCCCGCAAGAAAATCTGCTGTGAGCGAATGTCTCGCCGTGGCGCGCCCTAGCCCGCGGAACGAGGCGGGAGGAGCGCCTCGACGCTGCTGCCGAGCGACCGGAGCGTGTAGGGCTTGCGCAGCACCGGCACGCCCTCGCTGTTGTCGCGGAGGATGTCGACGCCGTGGCCGCTGGTGAGGAGCACGCGGCACTGCGGCTGCCTCGTGTCGAGCCGGTCGATCAGCCCGCGCGCGCTGGATCCCCCGATCACCCAGTCGATGACGGCCACGTCGAAGGGCCCGCTCTTGTCGATCAAGCGCTCGGCTTCAGCGACGCTCGCGGCGTACTTGGCCTCCCAGCCCAGCGAGGTGAAGTACTCTGCCGCCAGCTTGGCGATCTCTGTCTCGTCATCCACCAGCAGCAGGCGTCTCACGCCCATTACCTACCACGAGTCGCCGTCGGTGCGATCCGTCAATTCGCGTAGGGCGGCGGCGAAGAGGCCCTGCATCGACTCCCCGCCCTCCTCGGGCGTGAGCCAGCCTGCGGGGTTCGACAAGCCAAAGGCCGCGCCCGGCTCATTTTCCTCTTCGAACGCGGTCCAGTCGGCACCGGGATTCAACCGCACCCAGAGGCCCGCGGCGCGCAGTCGCTCGTAGAGCCCGTACACGTGTGGGTGGTCGTGCAGGCCCTCGAGCACGTGGTCTTCCTCGGTGGCGATGAGGATCGCGGGGACAGGGTGTTCGAGCGCCATCGCCGGTACGAGCTGCGCGGCATCGCGCTCGGCCCAGTAGTCGCGCGCGTCGTCCACGCTGTCGAAACCAAGCGCGTCGACCCCCGAGTCGTCCAGCATCGTGCGAAGCCGCGGCGAGAGGGCGTGGAGGCCGGTGACCGGGTCGGCGCTGCCGCCGGCGGTCGCCTCGGGCGGGGCACAGGTGCCGTCGCCGTCGAGGTCGGCGCAGGCTTTCTCCCCCTCGGCGTCCAGGGCGGCCTCGGTGGTCGTGAAGGGGCAGTCGATTCCGCCGTCGCCGAGCGCACAGCTGCCTTCCCGGTAGGCGGTGCCGTTCGCGCCGTGCTCGACGTTGACGAAACTTGCCCCGGCCGGGGTCTCGAAGCTGACGAGGCCGGCCACGGCGGGGAGATCGAGCGAGGGGTCGGCGAGGGTGGCCACGGCGAGGTTTCCACCGTTGCTGTGGCCGACGAGCATGGTGATGTCACGACGCGATCCCACGCGGTCGGCGGGACAGAGGCCCTCGCTGTCCTCGGCCTCGCAGGCGGCGTAGCGCAGGGCCATCGCCACGGCCTCGCGCGCCATCGCCCCGCGGCGGTCGTCGAGCCCTTCTGCCCAGGCATCGCCCGCGAGATCGACGTGTACGGTGACCACCGGCTGCGAGAGGTCGGCCTGCGGGGTGCCCGCGCCCACCGGCACCACCGAGGCCTGGAAGGAACCGGGGACGAACACCGCCACGGGAGCCTCGTCGCCGCCGGTCTCGGGCCAGCGCAGCTCGGCCGGCAGGCTGCCGAGAGTGCCCTCGAGCTTCACGCGGGCTCGACAGCCGGGCGCCTGGCCGATGAGCTCGCCGCCCGGGCAGGGGTCGACGTCATCGGTGCAGGCGAGCAAGAGGATCAAGGAACCGGACCGGGGAAGAGCGAGGCGAAGGAGGGCGGCGGCGGCGACTCGATGCGCAGGCGATCGGCGCGGCCGGGCCAGGGAAGCTCTATCCACCACGCGTGCAGGGCCAGGCGGGGGGCCGGATCGCCGCCGTAGGCCGGGTCGCCGAGGAGCGCAGCGCCACTGGCCGAGAGATGGGCGCGTACCTGGTGGGTGCGCCCCGTCACCGGGTGGGCCTCGACGAGGATCCGCCCCTCGGCGCGCGCGCGGACGGTCCACCGGGTGAGCGCGTCGCGTCCACGACCGATGGCCACGCGGCCGCGCTGCCAGTCGCCGAGCGGCAGCGCGCACTCGCCCTCGTCGGCGAGATCCCCCGTGCCCACGGCGAGATAGCCCTTCGTCACCTGTCGTGACTCGAAGGCGCGCGACAAGATGCGCTGTCCCGCCGCCGTCCGCGCCATGATCAGCACGCCGCTCGTGCCCTCGTCGAGACGATGGACGACGAG
>VGRQ01000227.1 GCA_016875315.1 Deltaproteobacteria bacterium
GGCGCCCCGGGGCACGAGCGTGCCGAGCGCGGCCACCGCCCGCGAGCGTGCGCGGAAGGCGCGGATCAGCACGATGACGGCGAGCACCACCAGGCCGAAGAGCCACGCGAAGGACGGGGTGGTCCAGTTCATGGCAGCCGCCGCAGGGGACCGGCCGACAACAGGAGCTCGGCAACCAGCAGGCCCAGCGCCCACAGCACGTAGCGCAGGTACAGCTCGTCGCGGTGTACGTACTCCTTCACCTTGGCGGGGCTGCGCTCGAGCTCGTCGATGGTGGCGTACACCTGGGCCAGCGCGTTGGCGTCGGCCGCCCGCCAGTACTGCGCGCCGGTGATGGTCGACACGCGACGCAGCGTCGCCTCGTCGATCTGCGCGCCACCACTCCCGAGCAAGCTGCCGAGCAGGCCACGGCCGCCAGCCGCGCCCACGCCGATGGTGTAGACCTTCACCCCGAGCGCGGCGGCGGCCTGCGCCGCTGGGATGGGATCCACCTGGCCGGCGGTCGACTGCCCGTCGGTGACGAGCACCACGATCTTCGAGGGCGCCGGGAGATCCTTCATGTGCTTCGCGGCGACGGCGATCGCGTCGCCCACGGCGGTGGCCTGGCCGGCCATGCCGATGTCCATCGCGGCGATGAACTCGTCGAGCATGGCGTGGTCGAGGGTGAGCGGCGCCTGCACGAAGGCCTCGGCCCCGAAGGCCACCACGCCCACGCGATCTTCGGGGCGGCCATCGACGAACTGCCGCATCACCGCCTTGGCCGCCTCCAGGCGCGAGTAGGCGCGGCCGCCCGACTCCATGTCCTGCGTGCGCATCGAGCCGGAAGTGTCGATGGCGAGCATGATGTCGACCCCTTCACTCTCGCGCACCGTCTCGCGCTCGACGTGTTGCGGGCGCGCGAGGGCGATGACCACCAGGGCCATGCAGGCGGCTCGCAAGGCGGCGGGCAAGACGGCGAGGATGCGCCGCGCCGTCCAGCCGGCGTCGACCAGCGACAGCGCCGAGAACCGGATCGCCCACGGGCGCCACTCGCCCAGGAGCGGCAGCAGCGCCAGCGGCAGCGCCAGGAACCACAGCGGGCTCGCCCACTCAAGCACGGCCAGCGCTCCGCACCGGGCGCACCAGCCCGCGGAAGTCGTCGTCGAGCCGCGCGAACAGGTCGGCGTGTTCCTGCCGCTCGGCGAACTTCACGAGGTCGGTGGCCATCAGTAGGCGCCGCGTGGCGTCGAGCTCGGCGGCGGTGAGCATGCCTGCGAGGTTGTCGACGATCTCGCGCGTGGTGCGCCGGGTGGCCGGGAAACCGTGGGCTGCCCCCACCCAGGTGCGGAAGATCTCCGACATCTGGCGGGCGAGTTCCTCCGGCGCCAGGTCGGTCCGCGCGCGGAGTCGATCCCACTCCCGCAGTGCCACCACGTGCGGGGGATCGGGGATCGGTGGCGGCGGAGCGGGCTTGTAGCGCTGCCAGGCGGCGTAGCTGATCGCGACAATCGTCGCGAGCGCGGCGGCACTGGCCACCCAGATCGGCCAGGTGGGATCTGGCTCCGGGGGCACCGAGAGGAGGTCGGCCAGCTCC
This sequence comes from Deltaproteobacteria bacterium, assembly GCA_016875315.1. Lineage (GTDB taxonomy): Bacteria > Myxococcota_A > UBA796 > UBA796 > SXON01 > SXON01. The sequence continues at coordinate 1,574 of VGRQ01000227.1, forward strand.
CCGGCGTCGGGACCGTCCACGCCGATGTCGACGAACACCCGCACCGGCTCGCGCCCCGGGGCCGTCACGCTCACGATGTAGCTTCCCGGGTCGCCGCGCAGCTCCCAGGTGTCCTCGCTGGCGGCCGTGGCCACGAGGCCGTCATTGGCCTCGACGGTCGAGCCCGCCGGGGCATGCACGACAGCGGGGGCGCCCTCGTCTACCTGTTGCGCCTCGACGTAGATGGCGGCCGCCGGCGCCGATGGCGGCGCCTCGCCCCCGCAGCCGAGGAGCCCGATCACGCCGCCCCCCGGAAGTGGGCGTGCAGTCGCTGGAAGGCATCGTCGGCGGTACTCACCGCGCTCGCGGTGACGCCCAGCCGCCGGATCTCGGCGAGGCGGGCGCGGACGGCCTGCCGGGCAACGGTGGCGCTGGCGTCGAGGGTAGACAGCGCGCCCGACTCGCCATCGCGCACGCTCAGGAGGCCGAGCTTGCCGAGCGAGAGCTCCGCCGGGTCGTGGACCATGAAGGCGTGAACCCGGTGACGCCGCAGGAGCACCCGCATCGGGTCTTCCCACCCCCGCGGGGTGACGAAGTCGCTCAGGACGACCACCGCCGCGCGCCGTCGCAGCACCGTGTGCGCCTTCGACAGCGCGGTGGCGAGGTTGGTGGCCCGGTCTTCCTCGACGGTGGCGAAGGCCTCCCGGATCACCTGCCAGCCATGCCCCCGCGACTTGCGGGGCGGGAGGTAACGCTCGACGCCGTCGGAAAAGCTGAGCAGGCCCACGCGATCGTTGCTTCGCAGGGCCACGAAGGCGAGCGCGCCGGCGAGGCGCGCGATCTGCAGCCGCTTGTCGGTGCGCCCGTCGCGACCGCCGGTGCCGAAGCGCACCGAGCCGCTGCGATCGATGACCAGCAGCATGGTGAGCTCGCGCTCCTCGCGGAACACCTTGAGGAAGGGCTCGCCGCTGCGCGCGGTGACGTTCCAGTCGATGCGCCGGATGTCGTCGCCGGCCGCGTAGGGACGAACCTCCTCGAACTCCATCCCCGAGCCGCGGAAGGCGGAGCGGTACTCCCCCGCCAGGAGCGCGTCGACACTCCGGCCGATCTGCACGTGCAGCCGGCCGATCTGCTTGAGGTCTTCCGGGGTGAGCACGTCGTAGCTCTACGGGGTTCGAACGCTGGCGAGGATCTCGCGGATGACACCGTCGGCGTCTACACCCTCGGCCTCGGCCTCGTAGGTGAGGAGCACCCGGTGACGCAGCACGTCGGGCGCGATCTCCTTGACGTCGTCGGGCGTGGCGAAGTCGCGACCGTCGGCGAGCGCGACCGCCTTGGCCACCGCCGAGAGCGCGATGGTCGCCCGGGGCGAGGCGCCAAACTGGACGAAGCGAGCGAGCTTCGCCGAGATGGAGCCCGGAGCGCGCGTGGCCTGGACCAGGCTCACGATGTAGCCCTGCAGCACCGGCTTCACCGTCACCCGGCGGCATAGAGCCTGGAGCTCCACCAGCCGCGCCGGGCTGAGCACCGGGCTCGGTTTCCCGGGGGGCAAGGCGGCACGTTCCAGGATCACCCGCTCCTCCTCGGCGCTCGGGTAGCGCACGAGCAGCTTCATGGTGAAGCGATCGACCTGGGCCTCGGGCAGGGGGTAGGTGCCCTCCTGCTCGATGGGGTTCTGCGTGGCGAGGACGAGGAAGGGCGACGGCAAGGCGTGCGTCTCGTCGGCGAGCGTCACCTGCCGTTCCTGCATCGCCTCGAGCAGCGCCGACTGCACCTTCGCCGGGGCGCGGTTGATCTCGTCGGCCAGCACGATGTTGGCGAAGATGGGCCCCTTCCTCGTGGAGAAGACCATCTCCCTGGGGTTGTACACCTGCGTGCCCACCACGTCGGCGGGGAGCAGGTCGGGCGTGAACTGCACCCGGCTGAAGCTGCCGTGAATCGCGCCGGCGAGGGCCTTGATGGCGGTGGTCTTGGCCAGGCCCGGCACGCCCTCCACCAGGAGGTGGCCGTCGGCCAGCAAGGCCGAGAGCATGCGCTCGACCATGTACTTCTGGCCGACGATGACCCGCGCCACCTCGGCGCGCACGCGGGACAGCTCCTCGGCCGCGAGCCTGATCTCGTCGGCGGAGGGCGGGGGGACGACCTCGGTGTTCACGTTCGCTCCGGTGGGTCGCCGCCTAAACCCCGGCGAGCGCCCCGGCGATGCCTTGGTGACAGGGTCTTACGACGTGAAGCCCTTGAAGACGTTCTGGAACCACCCCTTGTCGCGCACCTTCACGCCCTGGGCGGCCGCTAGGTCGCGCAACAAGTCTTCTTCCTTCCCCGACAACTTACGCGGAACGTCGACCACGAGCTGCACGAGCTGGTCGCCTCGGCCCCGGCCGTTGAGCGAGGGCGCGCCCTTGCTGCGCATCTGCACCACCTTGCCCGAGGGTGTCCCCGGCTCGATGGCCAGCGTCTCGTCCCCGTCGATCGTGGGCACCACGAGCTCGCCGCCGAGCGCCGCGAGCACGTAGGGGATCGGCTGCCGCAGGAGCACGTTCTGGCCGTCGCGCTGGAAGCGCTCGTGGGCTTTCACCCGCATCGTCACGTAGAGGTCGCCCGCCGGGGCCCCCGGCTCGCCCACCTCGCCCTTGCCCGAGAGGCGAAGCTGCATGCCGTCGTCGATGCCCGCCGGCACGTTGACCCGCAGCTTCTCGCTCACGCGGGTGCGCCCGCTCCCGGCGCAGCTACCGCAGGGGTCGCGGATCACCTTGCCCCGCCCGCCGCACGCGGGGCAGGCGGTGCGGATGCGGAGGAACATCTGCGCTTGCTGGATCACCTCGCCCTGGCCGCGGCAGGTGCCGCACACCTGGGGCTGGGTGCCCGCCTTGGCGCCGGATCCCGAGCAGGTGCCACAGGGGGCGTGCTTGGGCACCTCGATCTCGCGCTCGCAGCCCTTCACCGCGTCGAGGAACTCGATGGTGAGCGGGTACTCGAGGTCGGGGCCGCGCCTCGGCCCCCGGTTACCGCCGCGACCGGAGAAGCCGAAGAGATCCCCGAAGATGTCAGCGAAGTGACTGAAGACCTCGTCGGAGGACTGGAAGCCCTGGTGCATGCCCGCGCCGCGAAGCCCTTCGTGGCCGAAGCGGTCGTACATCTGGCGTTTCTGCTCGTCGCCGAGGATCTCGTAGGCCTCGGCGACCTCCTTGAACTTCGCCTCGGCCTCGGCATCGCCCCCGTTCTTGTCGGGATGGTACTTCACCGCGAGCGCGCGGAACGCCTTCTTGATCTCGGCCTGCGACGCTTCGCGCTTGATGCCGAGGACTTCGTAGTAGTCCCGCTTCGCCATTCTGTTTCGCTCCGACTCGACCGGGGAAAGGGCCTAGAAAACCGAGAGGCGCTCTAGGTGACCTCGTCGAACTCGGCGTCGATCACGCCGTCGCGCTTGGTGCTCCCGCCCGCCGCGCCGCCCGCCGCGCCGCCGCCGAAGCCGGAGGTGGTGGACTGGGGACCGGGCGCCGGGCCAGCCCCCGGCTGCTGGGCGTACGCAGCCTCGCCGAGTTTCATGCTCGCCTTCTGGAGGTTGTCGAAGGCCGACTTCAGCCGGGCCACGTCGTCGGTGTCGAGCGCGCTGCGAGCGTCGGCCAGCGCCGCCTCCACGTTGCTCACCTCGCCCGCCGGCAGCTTGTCCTTGTTCTCGCGGAGCAACTTGTCGACCTGGTAGACCATGTTGTCGAGATTGTTGCGGGCCTCGATGGTCTCCCGGCGCTGCTTGTCGGCGGCCTCGTTCGAGGCCGCTTCCTTCACGAGCCGTTCCACCTCGTCCTTGGACAGGCCGGAGGACGAGGTGATGGTGATCTTCTGCTCGCGACCGGTGGCCTTGTCCTTCGCGCGGACGTTGAGGATGCCGTTGGCATCGATGTCGAAGGTGACCTCGACCTGCGGCATGCCACGCGGTGCCGGCGCGATGCCATCGAGGCGGAAGTTGCCGAGCAGGCGGTTGTCTTTCGCCAGCGGCCGCTCGCCCTGGTACACCTGCACGTCGACTGCGGTCTGGCCGTCGGCGGCGGTCGAGAAGATCTCGCCCTTGCTGTGCGGGATGGTGGTGTTGCGCGGCACGAGGACGGTGAGCACGCCACCCAGCGTCTCGATGCCGAGCGACAGGGGTGTCACGTCGAGGAGCAGCATGTCGGTGACGTCGCCGGCGAGCACGCCGCCCTGCACTGCGGCCCCCACCGCCACCACCTCGTCGGGGTTGACCGAGTGGTTGGGCTCCTTGCCGAACAGCGCCTTCACCTTGCTGCGCACCATGGGGATGCGGGTGGAGCCACCCACCAGGATGATCTCGTGGATGTCGGCGGTCGACACCTTGGCGTCCTTGAGCGCGATGCGGCAGGGCTCCAGCGTGCGCTCCACCACCGGCTCGATCATCTGCTCGAAGCGGGCGCGGGCGAGGGTGCGCTCGAGGTGCTTGGGACCGCTGGCGTCGCCGGAGAGGAAGGGCAGGCTGATCTGCGTGCTCATGCTCGAGCTGAGCTCGATCTTCGCCTTCTCCGCCGCGTCCTTCAGGCGCTGGAGCACCATCTTGTCGTTGGCCACGTCGATGCCCGACTCCTGCTTGAACTCCTTGATCAGCCAGTCAATCAGCAGGTTGTCGATGTCGTCGCCACCGAGGTGGGTGTCGCCATTGGTGCTGCGCACCTCGACCACGTTCTCGCCCACGTCGAGGATCGAGATGTCGAAGGTACCACCACCGAAGTCGTAGACGGCGATGGTCTGGTCCTTCTTCTTCTTGTCGAAACCGTAGGCCAGCGCGGCCGCCGTCGGCTCGTTGATGATGCGCTTCACCTCGAGGCCCGCGATCTTCCCGGCGTCCTTGGTGGCCTGCCGCTGCGCGTCGTTGAAGTAGGCCGGCACGGTGATGACGGCCTCGGTGACGGGCTGCCCCAGGTAGCGCTCGGCCTCGCGCTTGAGCTTCTGCAGGATCATCGCGCTCACCTCGGGCGCGCTGTACTCCTTTCCGTCGGCCTCCACGCGCGGGGCCCCGTCGGCACCGCGAACGACCTTGTAGGGCACGCGCTTGGCCTCTCGCTCGGCCTCGTCCCAGCGTTGCCCCATGAAGCGCTTGATCGAGTAGATGGTCTTCGTCGGGTTGAGCATCGCCTGGCGACGCGCGGTGGCCCCCACGAGCCGCTCGCCGTCTTTCCCGAAGCCCACCACCGAGGGCGTGGTGCGGCCGCCTTCCTCGTTGATGATCACGGTGGGCGAGTCGCCCTCCATGATGGCGACGACCGAGTTCGTGGTGCCGAGGTCGATACCGATGATCTTGCCCATCTCGCGTTTCTCCGCGCGGACTCCGCTTTCCGCATAGTCAGGTTTGGATGCTGATGTTTGGACAGACGCCTAGCGCGCCGTCGAGGACGGCCGAAACGGTAATCCCCGATGGTTGCGCGTCAAGCGCTGGCACGACGTCGGACCGCGGAAGGACGATGTCGTGCTTGACGGCTTGATCGATAGGGACGCCGCGACAGCAGGCAAGCCCCCGCGCCCTGAAAGTCGCGATCGCCCCGGGGGCACTCCCTCGGAAAGCTCGCTGCCAGGTGCGTGGCATGAGTATTGCTCAGCTACCTGCCGTCGTGCCGGGACGGCGGGGCGCACCGCCTTTCTTCATCAAAAACCCAATCCGTGCCCTGACCCAATCACCGCCGCCCGGCGCGACCTCGCCCCCCAGCACGCGGGGCTCCCATTTTTTCGATCGCCGGTTGACGCGGGGAGGGGAGGTGCCTAGCCCTACGCGCGCTCGCTCCACCCCGGCCCCCGGTCTGGAGCGATCTCATCAACTCGATCCTTCCTACCTGTGGAGTTTCACATGAACTTCCGTCCCCTGTATGACCGCGTGCTCGTGAAGCGGCTCCAGTCCGAGAACCGCACCGCTGGCGGCCTCATCATCCCCGACACCGCGAAAGAGAAGCCGCAGGAGGCCGAGGTGGTGGCCGTGGGCAACGGCCGCGTGCTCGACAACGGCAGCGTTCGCGCCATGAGCCTCAAGGTGGGCGACAAGGTGCTGTTCGGCAAGTACACCGGCGACGAGATCAAGCTCGACGGCGAGGAGCACCTCATCCTCCGCGAAGAAGACATCCTCGCGGTCCTCGCCTAGTCCCTCAACCCCGAAACCAAGCAAGAAACGGAGTCAATCATGGCCGCCAAGGACATCCAGTTCCGCGAGACCGCCCGTGTGGAGATCCTCCGCGGGGTCGACGCGCTCGCCAACACCGTCAAGGTCACCCTCGGGCCGAAGGGACGCAACGT
>VGRQ01000228.1 GCA_016875315.1 Deltaproteobacteria bacterium
GGCGCCTCGCCGTGCGCGCGCCCCTCGCCGACCGCGACGATCCCGTGCGCCGCGCCTACGCGCTGCTCGCGGGCTGCGTGGCGCTCACCTGGTTCGGGTGGACGCTGTACCTGATCCCCGGCCTCGGCGTGGGCAAGCTCATCAATGGCGCGGCCGCCACGTTCTTGCCGTACGCGCTGCTGAACTTCGTCCACCGGTTCTTCGCGCGCACCGACGATCCGCGCGACCCGAGGCTCGCCCAGTTGCTGGGCTTCGCCCCGGTTGTCGCGCTGGCCTACGTCGCCACCGAGGTACTGGTTCCCTGGCGCTGGGGGCAGGCGGGGCCGAGCGACTTGCTGCTCGGTCTCTGGGTCTTCGGCGGGCTCGCCGTGTCGCTGCGACGGCTCTGGTCCCTGCACCAGGTGAGCCACCAGCGCGTGGAGCGCGCCCGCATCCGCTACCTGCTCGCGCTGGCCAGTAGCGCGATCGTGTCCTCAGCCTCGGAGGCCCTGGTGCGGGGCGCGGGCGATCCCGCGGCCGACAACCCGAGCTTCTTCATGCGCGAGGGCTCGGTGCAGGGCGCCATCCCGCCGCTCGGCGCGCTGCTCACCACCACCTTCCTCTACTTCCTGTTCCAGGTCATCTCGGCCTACCGCCTGCTCGACCTCGCCGAGATCTTCTCCCGCGTGGGCGCGGTGGCGATCGCCGCCGCGATGCTCGTCTTCGTCGACTCGCTCTCCGCCGTGTCGCTGCTCGGGCCCTACCCCACGCACGCACTCTTCCAGGCCTTCGTGGCGAGCATGCTCTTCCTCCTGGCCTGGGATCCCCTGCGCACACAGCTCGAGCGCTGGCTGGGCGCCTTCTTCAATCCCCGCGGCCAGGTGCTCGACGAGGCGCTGCGCGGCGTGGAGGCCAGCCTCGGTCGCGCCATCTCCGTCCCCAGCCTCGCCGCCACGCTGATCGACCCGCTGGTGGCCACCGGCCGGGCGCCCAGCGCCGGCCTGTACCTCTGGGACGACGAGCGCCGCGTGTACCGCCTCGTCCACGAGCGCGGCGGCGTGGAACACCCGGCGATCCTGGCCGTGGGGCGGCAGCCGTTCGTGGATGGTTTCGTCGAGGGCGAGCCGGTCTACCACCGCGTCGATCAGGAACGCTCCGCTCGTCGCGACATGAAGCGCGCGGGCGCGATCGCCACCCGGCTCCGCGCCATGGCCGACATGAACGCCAGCCTCGCGGTGCCCTTCAAGTCGGGCGACCTCGTCCTCGGCTGGCTCGCCCTCGCCGACGAGCCCGACAGCGACGGCTTCTCCGACGAGGAGATCGCGCGCCTCGCCCGCCTGGGCGCGCGGGTAGCGGTGGTGCTAGAGAACATCCAGAGCTTCGATCGTCTCAAGGAAGACCACCGCCTCAGCGCGCTCGGCACCATGGCCGCCGGCCTCGCCCACGAGATCCGCAACCCCCTGGCCGGGATCAAGGGCGCGGCGCAGTACCTCGAGTGTACGCGCAGCGGCGCCGACGCGGAGATGGTGCGAGTGATCGTCGACGAGACGGATCGTCTCAACCGCATCGTGTCGCAATTCCTGGACTACGCCCGCGATCTTCGTGTCAACGCCGAGCCCATCGGCCCGGCGGCGCTGCTCGCGGCAACCACGCGAGCGCTGCACGCGCAGGGCCTTCCCCGGGGGGTGCAGGTAGAGGCCCAGGTCGACGACGACGCGCCGGAGGTCCACGCCGACGAGCCGAAGATCCGGCAGGTGTTGCTCAACCTCGCCCAGAACGCGGTGCAGGCGGTAGGCCCCTCGGGGACGGTTCGCTTCCGGGCCCGGCGCGGCGCGCTGGTGGGGCCCCGCGCCCGCGGCGCGGCTTGCCTCGAGATCGAGGTCGAAGACACCGGCGCGGGCATCGAGCCGGGCGATCTCGACAAGTTGTTCGTGCCCTTCTTCACCCGCCGCCGCGACGGCACCGGTCTCGGGCTCGCCATCAGCCAGCGCATCGTCCACGCCCACCACGGCGAGATCGACGTGCGCAGCCGCCCCGGCGAGGGCACGTGCTTTACCCTCCGCCTCCCGCTGGCGGCTGGTTGAGATTCGGCAGCTCGCCGAGGTCGACGCCGAGGCTCCCCGTGGCCGCCATGAAGGCCCGCACCGAGGTGCCGCGCTCGGCGGCCTGGGCGGCGAGCGCAGCGTGGCTGGCATCGACCACGCACACCAGCGGCTGCGCGCGGGCGTGGGCGGGCCGGCCCTCGGCCAGTAGCCGCGTCACCAACTCGGCGCTGAGCGAGGGGAGGTCGCAGGGCGCGAAGAGCACCAGCCCGTGCGACTGGCGCAGGGCGTGGGCCACGCCCCAGAGCGGGTGCCTCGGCCCGTCGGGCTCGATCAGCTCGGGGAGCCCGAGATTGCGTGCATGTCGCGACACCAGCGACACCGGCGCGCCGCTGGAGGCGAGCGAGCGCGCCACGCGCAGGGCCATGGGCACGCCGTCGACGGGAAACAGCGCCTTGTCCGATCCGAAGCGCGAGGAGAGGCCTCCCGCGAGCACGTAGGCTGCCGTCAGCAACAGCCCGCCTCGCCCTCGCCGCCCGCCCCCTGGCCCCACCGGTAGCTGGGCGCGGCCGCCGCCTCGAAGCTCCAGTCGAAAACCTGCACCGGCACGTGACCCTCCACCACCGCGCTCCGGGCGTCGAGCAGGGCGAAACCGTGGGCCTCGGCCATCGACCGCACGTTGCCGCTGCCCTGGTGACCGCCCACGGGCACGGCGACGAGCCGTCCGTCCTGTCGCGACAGCGCCACGCGGAGGAACTCCACCCGTCCGGTGGCGCGCTTGACGGGTCGCGACAGGTGAGCGTCGACAACGGGCAGGTAGGGGCTCGGGTCGCCCATCATCGCGCGCAGCACCGGCCGCACGAACTGGTAGAAGTTCACCATGCACGACACGGGGTTGCCGGGCAGCCCGAAACAGGGCTTGCCGCCCACGCGGCCGTAGGCGAGTGGCTTCCCCGGTTTCATCGCCACTTTCCAGAAGTCCATGCCCGATCCGATCGCCCCCTTCACGTGGTCGAAGTCGCCCACGCTCACGCCGCCGGTCGACACGACGAGGTCGCCCACGCTCGCGGCGCCGGCAAAGGCCTCGCCGATCGCGGCCGGGTCGTCGCGCACCGTCCCGAGGTCGACGGGCAGGCCTCCGGCGGCGCGCACCTGCGCCGAGAGGGCGTGGGTGTTCGACGAGTGGATCTGCCCGGGACCGAGCGCGAAGCCGGGCTCCACCACCTCGTCGCCGGTGGAGAGGATCGCCACCCGCGGGCGAGCCGCCACGCGCACGCTGGGCCACCCGAGCGTGGCCAGGAGCCCGATCGCCCCAGCGCCCAGGACCGTCCCGGGACTCAGCACCACCTCGCCCTCGCGAACATCGGCGCCAGCGGGACGGAGGTGCTGCCCGGCGCGCGCGCTGGTCGCGACCACGACGCGGTCGCCCTCGGCCCGCGTGTCCTCCACCATCACCACCGCGTCGGCCCCCTCGGGCACGGGGGCGCCGGTCATGATGCGGCTGGCCTGGCCGGGCCCCACCACGCGGTGGCCCACGCGCCCGGCGGCGATGGTCTCCAGGACCTCCAGGGTGCCGGGAACGTCGGCAGCGCGCAGGGCGTAGCCGTCCATCGCCGAGTTCGCGAAGCGTGGCACCGGGGCAGCCGCCCGCACCTCCTCGCGCAGCACGCGCCCGAGGGCCTCGGCGAGGAACACCCGCTCGGTGGCGCCCGGGGGCACCTGCGCCATCACCCGCGCGACCGCTTCCTCCACAGAGAGCATCGCCTCCTCCTAGTGCTTGATCTTGAGCTTCTGTCCCGGGTAGATCGTGGTGCCTTTCAGCCCGTTCCACGACTTCAGCTCGGTGACGGTGCAGTCGTAGCGCTCGGCGATCTTGCCCAGCGTGTCGCCCGACTTCACGGTGTAGGTGACGGTCTTTCCGGTCGAGCTCGAGGAGGACGAGGACTTCGACGCGGTGCTCCCGCTGCTCGCCGGGCTCGCGGTGACGGTGCTGGTGCCCACCGCCAGCTTCTGCCCGGCGTAGATGGTGTCGCCCTTGAGGCCGTTGAGCTTCTTGAGATCGCTCACGCCGAGCTTGTACTTGCTCGCGATGCTCGACAGGGTTTCCCCGCTGCGCACCGTGTGGGACTTCGCGACGGTCTTGGCCTCGGCCTTGGCCTCGGCCTTGGCCTCGGCCTTGGCCTCGCCCGGCTGCACCTGGGCGACCGAGGCCAGCGTCACCTCCTCGGTGCCCTTGCGGGGCACGAGGAGCTCCTGGCCCACGGTGATCTTCGACTTCGTCTTGAGGTGGTTGATCGAGGCAAGTTCCTCGGTGCTCACCTCGTACTTCTTGGCGATGCTACCGAGGCTCTCGCCGCGCTTGACCACGTGCCGGGCGAAGGTGACGCGCTCCTCGGGCGGCACCTTCGCGAAGTTCTCGGCGAAGAGGGCCGTGGTGCCCACGGGAAGGCGGACCTTGTGCGCCGTGGGCTCCGGCGGCAGCGCCCAGCGGCGGATCCACGGGTTGTTCTCGAGTAGCGCCTCCTCGGTGATGCCCGCGCACTTGGCGATCACCTCGATCCCGGTGGCACCGGGAACTTCGACCTCGTCGTAGGCCCAGGGCTCCTGGTAGGGCACGCCCACGAAGCCGTAGCGCTCGGGGTGCTTGCCGATGATCGCGGCGGCGATGAGCTTCGGGACGTAGTTCTCGGTTTCCTCGTGCAGCGTGTTCGCCGCGACGATCTTCCAGAAGTCGGTGGTCCCGTAGCGCTGGGTGGCCTTCATCACCCGGCCCTCGCCGCCGTTGTAGCTCGCCCAGGACAACCACCAGTCGCCCTCGAACAGCCGGTTGAGGTAGGCGAGGTAGTCGAGCGCAGCCCTGGTGGCCTTGACGGGATCGCGGCGCTCGTCGGCCCACCAGTCCACGCGGAGGCCGTACTGGCGCCCCGTGGCCGGCATGAACTGCCAGAGACCGGCGGCGCTGGCGTAGCTGGTGGCGGAGGTGGTGAATCCGCTCTCGATCATCGAGAGGTACACGAGGTCGCGAGGCATGCCGCGGGCCTCGAGCTGCTCGTGCATCAGCGGCAGCCACTTCGTGGACCGCATCAGGTAACGGGCGTAGTACTTCCGGCCCTTGCCGAGGAAGTACACCATCCACTTCTTCACCATGTCGTTCACGACGATGGGGATGTCGAACTCGGCCGGGTTGACCTTGTCGAGGTGGAGCGGGTCGAGGTCGGTGGCGCCGAGCGGGTCGAGGTAGAACTCCACCGGCGCCTCGACACCGACCAGCCCCACGTACTCCAGCTCGGCGAGGCGCTCCTCGACCATCTCTCGCGTAGACTCGGTGAGCGTGGGTGGCGCGGCCTCGCCGTCTTCCAGCGGCGACCAGGACTCGCTGCCGCCTCGCTCCTCGGCGGGCTCGGAAGCGGCCGCGGCCGCCGCGCCGGTGCCGGGTTGGAGCACGTCGCTCGGCGACAACAGCGTGTCGCCCGCGCGCGCGGACGGCGTCGCGAGCACGGCCCCGAGGAGAGGACCGAGCAGTAGGACCACCTGGAGGGGCCCCGGGAGGAGGGAGGGCCGACGGGGGAGTGAGGACATGACGGAGGGAAGGACAGGATAACCCGGCGCGTGCTCGTCCTGGCCACTTCGCGCGAAGATCTGCGAGCCCGCTGGTGGGCCCTCGTGGCCACGGGCGACGCGCCCGTCGCGACCGTGAGCGACTGGAGCGCGCTCGTGGCCGCCCTCGCCGCCGCGCGGGCGCGCGTGGTGCTCCTCGATCCGCAGCTCCCCGGCCTGGAAGCCGGGTTGATCCTCCCCCTCGCCGCCTCCCTCGCCCATCGGCCCCTCGTGCGCGTGATCGATGGAACGCTCCAGGGCGCGGCGACCATCCCGCCTCGCCCCTCGGCAGTAGCACCCCTGTTGCGACGCCTGCGGCAGGCCGGCCACGATGACTGGCGGGCTCGGCTGCGCTGGTGCGGCCTCGGTGATCGCGCTCTACACGAGGTGACGGCGGCAGCCGCGCACGATCGTCCCCTGGTGATCGTGGGGGAGCGGGGGACGGGCAAGGAGTTCGTCGCGCGTGCCGTCCACGCCCTGTCGCGACCGGACGCGCCGTTCCTCGTCCTCGGCCCGGAGGCGAACATCCCCGCCGACGCGGTGGGCACCGTCTACGTCGAGAACGCGCACCTCGCACAGGGGCTTGCCGACCGGGTGCAGGGACGCCACCGCCTCGCCTGCGGTGCGCGCGCCGAACCCGCCCTCGGCACGCTCCCCGGGGCGGAGGTGCTTCGCCTCCTGCCCCTCCGGGAGCGCCCGCAGCACCTCCTGCCGCTGGTTCACCATTACCTTGCCCTCCACGCCCGGCGCGTCGGCGGCAGCCGGCGGCGATTCGACCGGTCGTTGATGGCGCTGCTCGCGGCGTGGTCGTGGCCGGGAAACGAGCGCGAGCTCGAGCACTTCGTCGTCGACGTGCTCGAGTCGATGCCGGGCACGCTGTTGCGTGGGCGCGACCTGCCCGAGGCGCTCCGCTCCCGCCTCGACCCCGCGGCCGGCGTGGCAGGCCTCGGGCTCGAGGGCTTCGAGGAGGTGGTGGCGGCCCGGCTGGCGCCCGTGGTGGAGCACTGGCACGAGGGCCGGGGCACCGACCTGCACGCGCTGGTCACCGGGGCCTGCGAGCGCGCGCTTCTCCGCCTCGCGCTCGCGCGCACCCACGGGAACCGCAAGGCGACGGCACGCCTGCTCGGGATGGCGCGCAACACGCTGCAGTCCGACCTCCGCCGCCTGGGGGTCAGCGCAGCGCCCGGATCGCCGCCCGAGGATCCCGAGAGCGCCAGATAGCGCCGATCACCGCCCACCCCTGGGCGCCGCTCGCCCGCACCTCGTCGATGTTGTCGAGCCCGATGCCGCCGATGGCCACCACCGGGCAGGGCGCGCGCGCCACCGCCTCGCGCAGCAGGGCGACGCCGCGCGGCGACCACGGCGTGTCCTTGCTCGCCGTGCCGAATACCGGGCCGAAGCCGATGTAGAGCGCGTCGCGCGCCGCGGTCACCTGGGCGAGGGTGTGCGTGCTGCGGCCGTGCGGGCCAAGGGCGGCGCCATCCTCGTCGCCGAGGTGCGCCAGCAGCCCGAGCTCGAGGGCGAGAGCGGCGTCGTCGTTGACGATGAGCTCCGGTCCGAGGTCGCGACACGCGATCGCCAGCGCGCGCCGTCCTTCCCGGGTCCAGTCCTTGCAGCGAAGCTGGACGGGCGACACCCCCTCCTCCGCGAGCAGGCGGGCCTGCGCCAGGGGATCGCCGTGCGAGGGATCGACGATGCCGTAGAGGCCGCGGATCCTCATGCCAGCAGCGCCTGGAGCATGCGCTCGGCCTTCAGATCCGTCTCGAGCAGCTCGCGCTCGGGTTCGCTCCCCACCACGATGCCCGCGCCCACGTGTACCTGGGCCTCGCCGCCCGCGAACTGGATGGTCCGGATCGCGACGTTGAGCTCGCATCCGCCGGGCCCGATCCAACCTGTGCTCCCGCAGTACACGCCGCGCGGCACCGGCTCGAGCGCGCGGATCAGCTCCATGGCCCGCACCTTCGGCGCCCCGGTGACGCTGCCCGGCGGGAAGAGCGCGGCGATGGCGTCGGTCGTGTCGCGACCTTCCTCTAGTTCGGCATACACGCGCTGCATGGCATGCCAGAGGTGGCCCACCCGTCCCACGCGCCGAGGGCCGGCCCGGACCGTTCCGGGCATGGCAACCCGGCCGAGGTCGGCCCGCACGAGGTCGACGATCATCGTGAGCTCAGCGCGCTCCTTGGGGCTCTCGAGCAGCGTGGCGCGGTTGTCGCCACCGGGC
>VGRQ01000229.1 GCA_016875315.1 Deltaproteobacteria bacterium
AAGCTGGCGGGCGCCCACGCGGCCTGGGTGCTGGCAGCGGCGCCCACTTACGACGTGCCGCGGGTGGAGGTGCTGCCGCCGCGCGTGCTGGTGCCGAGCGACAACGGTTCACGATGGATCGAGCTCCGCGACGCCGGCGGGGTGGCGCTCTACGACGCGGTGGGCTCTTTCGACGAGGTGGGCGCCCGCCTCCGCCGGGGCGACGGGCTGGTGCTTCCCGCCCGGATGCCGGCCGAGGAGCTGTACCTGTTGCTGGTCGACAGCGGCGCCGGCGCCGTGTCGCTGGTGGGCTGCGGGCCGGTGAGCGGCGCCCACCGGGCCGTGCTCACCACGGAGCCGCTGTACGCCGTGGGGCGCTGCGGCGCCTTCCCGCTGCGCCTGCGCGTGCCCGGGGCGATGCCCGACCCGGTGGAGCTCATCGTGCTGAAAGACCGCCTCGTGCAGTTCGACTACGACGTGATCGAGCTCGCCGAGCTACCCGACCTCGCCGGTCGCGACGTGGTCCTGCGCCTGCAGGCCGACGCGACGATCGCCGATCTCGTGGCCGCCCTCGGGCGGGTGGAGCGGGCCACCGCCGTCTACCTCGGCTGGGGAGTCACGCTCGAGGGCGACGACATCCCCGTGGGCGTGGAGCCTGGCCTCCGCGTGGTGGAGCACCTGCCATGAGCGAGGCACGTCCGCCGGACTGGAAGCGCCTCCTCGCGCTCGCCCGCCCGGAAACCGGCCTCCTGGTGGCCGGGACCGTGGCACTGGTGGTCGGCAGCGCGCTCACGCTGGTGTTTCCTCGCGGCATCGGCGTGCTGATGGAGGCGGTGACCGAGCCCGGCGGCCGCGCCCGGATGGACCAGGCCAACGTCGGCCTCTTCGGCGTGTTCCTCGTGGTGTCGGTGGCCGGCTTCGGCCGGGCCTACCTCTACACGCTCGCCGGCGAGCGGGTGGTGGCGCGGCTGCGTCGCCAGTTGTTCGGATCGATCATCCGGCAGGAGGTGGGCTTCTTCGACGCCCAGCGCACCGGCGAGCTGGTCAACCGGCTGGCCGCCGACACCGGCGTCTTGCAGAACAGCGTCACCGTCAACATCTCCATGGCGCTGCGTTTCACCTTGCAGGCGATCGGCTGCGTTGCGGTGTTGTTCTGGATGAACTGGCAGCTCTCGCTGGTGATGCTCGCGGTGGTGCCGGTGGTGGCCATCGGCGCGGCGGTGTTCGCGCGCACCGTGCGCGCCCTGTCGCGACAGACGCAAGACGCGCTGGCGGCTGCCTCGGCCGTGGCCGAGGAGAGCATCGGCAACGTTCGGACCGTGCGCGCCTTCGCCCGCGAGGAAGGCGAGGTGGCGCGCTACGGCGCCAAGGTCGACGAGGCCTTCGCGCTCGGTCGCAGGTTGGCGCTGGCCTATGGCGCCTTCCAGGGGGCCATGGGCTTCGCCGCCTACGCGGCGATCGCGGGTGGCCTCTGGTACGGCGGCACGATGGTGATCGACAAGCGCATGACGCTCGGCGATCTCACCAGCTTCATGCTCTACACCTTGTTCCTCGCCTTCGCGCTGGGCGGGCTCTCGGCGCTCTACGGCGACTTCAACAAGGCCCTGGGCGCCTCCACGCGCGTGTTCGAGCTGCTCGACCGCGTGCCCGGCGTGGTGAACGCGGCGGGCCGTCGCCTGTCGACGGTGGACGGGCGCATGGAGCTGGCGGCCGTGCGCTTTGCCTACCCCACGCGTCCCGAGGTGACGGTGCTCGACGGGGTCGATCTCGCGCTGGAGCCGGGTCGCGTGCTCGCCCTCGTCGGTCCCTCAGGGGGCGGGAAAAGCACCGTCGCGGGCCTGTTGTTGCGGCTCTACGACCCCCAGGAGGGCCGCGTGAGCCTCGACGGCGTCGACATCCGCGAGCTCGACACCAGCTGGCTCCGCGAGCAGATCGGCATCGTCTCGCAGGAGCCGGTGCTCTTTGCCACCAGCATCGCCGAGAACATCCGCTACGGCCGCCCGGGCGCGAGCGACGCCGAGGTGCAGGCCGCGGCCGAGGCCGCCAACGCGCATCGCTTCATCGAGGCCTTCCCCGAGGGCTACGGCACGGTGGTGGGCGAGCGCGGCGTGCGCCTGTCGGGCGGCCAGAAACAGCGCGTGGCCATCGCCCGCGCCATCCTGAAAGACCCGCGGGTGCTGGTGCTCGACGAGGCCACCAGCGCGCTCGACGCCGAGAGCGAGCACCTGGTGCAAGACGCCCTGGAGCGGCTGATGCAGGGCCGCACCACGCTGGTGATCGCGCACCGCCTATCCACGGTGAAGGGCGCGGACCGGGTGGTGGTGATCGAGCGCGGGCGCATCGCCGAGTCGGGGACGCACGACGAGCTCATCGCGAGAGACGGGGTGTACCGACGGCTGGTGTTGCACCAGTTCGCGAGCTGACAGGCCTTTGCCTGCAGGTTGAGGCATTCGGTAGGCTCTCGTCGCGACACGACTACGCAACAGGACGCGGGAGGTAGTAACATGGGGGAAACCAGCCGAGGGCATCGCTCGCGCTGATCGCGGCACACGCCGTGGTGATCGCGGCATGGAGGTCCGCGAGCCGCTCCCGGGCGCCCGCGCGGACGGCCGCCTTGGGTTTCGACCAGGCGAGCTCGATGGGGTTGAGTTCCGGGCTGTACGGCGGCAGGAAGAGGACGCTGGCGCCAGCAGCCTCGATGGCTGCCCGGACAGCGGCCGACTTGTGGGCGCCGAGGTTGTCCATCCCGACGACGTCCCCGGCGCGCAGAACCGGCGCGAGCACCTCCCGCAGGAACGTGAGGAGCACGGGGCCGGTGGTCGCGCCCTCGCCGTACATCGCCGCGATCAAGCCGCGCTCGGAGAGCGCGCCGAGCACGGTCGTGACCGTGCTGCGGTTCCTGACGCACCGCTCGACGACCACCGACCCGGGGCGGCGCCAGGCCAGTGGGCGGTGCAATGCCGAGCTGGCAGCCCGACTCGTCGATGAACACGAGGCGGCTCGACTCGATACCCAAGACGGCCGCGAGGTAGGCCCGTCTCGCCTCGCGCACGCGCTCGCTGTCGCGCTCCGACGCGAGGACTGCCTTGCGCCGGCGCTTGAACCCGGCTCGGTCGAGCGCCCTACAGACGCCAGAGACCGACAGCACGCGCGTCGTCCTCTCGACGAACCACGAAGCTAGCTCGCGCAATATTCGCTCCGGCTTCTCCTCGACGGCCTCGTCGACCTGCGAGCGTGCCCGGGCACCGCCGCGGCGGTCGCCGCCCATCGGGCGGTGCGCCACGGAGTCGCTCTCCTGAGCGAGGCGCCTCCAGCGCTTGAGCGTCGCCGTGTCGAGCCGGAAGACCCGGGCCGCCTGCTCGAGGCCGAGCTCGTCGGAAGCGAGAACCGCCCACTCTCGAAGTTCAACTCGATAGGGACCGGGCATGGGATAGACGGCCTTGAACACCAACAACGATAACACGTCGAATTGTCGACTGTCCGGGCCAACTTTCACGGGATCAACCTGGAATCAAACCGCAGTCGGGCCCCGTCCGGGTCTCGCCGTCGCATTCGGCGTCGCGAAGCCTTGACTAGCGGCTTGTGCCATCCCGTGTCGCGCCGGAAGGAGGCAACGCCTACGGTGGAACTGGCGGCGACGAGCGCGGTCTCACCAGCACCTGAGGTGGCGAACTCACACAACGTCCGCCCGGGGGCGGTACCTCGGGGAGCCCATGCCCTGGCAGCCGAGCCGTTCGTAGGTCGGCCGCCGGTCGGGAGCGGCAGGATGGCGGGCGGAGCAAGGATTGCCGTGGCTCGGACTCGCCCGAAACTCCTGCCGCTCCCAAATGTAGGCTCAACTCCTGCGGGATCAACCGTAGATAAAATCGAGCGCCTGGCTATCGTCAAGCGAGATCGAGAGCGTGGTGCCGGGAGGCAGAATCCACATCACCGAGTCGGGGAGATCGTTGTCCCCGAGACCGAGGCAGTGGCCGAGTTCGTGGAGGAGCAGGCTCTGCATCGAGAACTCTTCAGCCCCCATCTTGTCTTCGTCGTCGGTGAAATCCCAATTGGTGTAGCCGATGATGCCGTCGTTGGAGGGGTCGGCAATCATCGCATACACAGTGATAGTGCACCCGTGAGCCCCGGTTTCGGGCTCCAGCGAGTTGTATTCCATCGTCGCGGCGGCCAGAGCGCTGTCGTTCGAGTGGTAGTAGTCATCAGCCATCTCAAGCCAATTCACGGCAGTCTGGTCAACGTCCTCCTCCTCCACCAACTCGCCAGGTCGAAGATACACGTTGGCTCCCGCATCGTTCCACGTCGTGCGCGCAGCGTCGAACGCATCGGACACCCATTCCTCGGCATCGATGTCCGCGTCGGGGGTTCCGGTGAACGACTTGCCCAAGATCGCGAACCCACCGCCATCCATCTCGTCGACAGGGTCCACCTGACAATTCGGATTCGTTACGATGAAGCAGTATGACGGATCGCCTTCCCAGACATCACCATCGGTGCAGTACGGTGTCTCCCCCGGGAGGACGAAGTTGGGGTCGTCGCATACATCGCCGGCCTCGCCGTCCGTGCCGGCGGTGTTAGCCTCACCACACTCGAATCGGACAGCCGTGTCAACGCCCGCGTCCTTCTCGTCGATATTGGAAGTGCACTCATAGGTGCTGCACCCAACATCGAGCGCCACGAGCCAAGGCCAGCGCATCGTAGTGCTACCCGTCATCCGCAGCATCGGACCCAACCTGGGACTCGAGCAGGCGTTGGAAAAACTGTCCGTATGCTCCCAGCAACACGCTCTTCGGCACAACGAACGTGCTGATGCGGTCACGGAAGTAGATGCCCTTCGGATGCGCGCGGCACGTGGCCGTGAGGACCGCAGCGAGATCGCTTGACGGAGGAAGGTTGGGCAGGTGCTCCTGTGCGGGCAAGCGGTAGAACCCGATTATCGGGAGCCAAATATCCTCCTCGGGGTGGCTCCCGCCAAGAAACAGCAGGTAGCGCGCGCCGAGGGGCATGCTCGGTTGACCCGCCACGATGGTGCCACGGTCTCCGTATTCGCCACCGAGGATGTCGAAGTGGATGACATCACCTCGATGGCCCTCGCCGCGAATAGGCACCTCGACTTCGAACTCCACTGCGGTGACTATCGCTGGCTTCACCCCGGGCAGCCAGGTATCATATGCCAGTCTTGCTTCCCGACCTGACACCATCCCGATCACCGCCCTCTCCGTGCGCGTGCATAGGTTCGGGCGACCTCGGGAATCAGTACCCGGCTGGCCCGGCCCGCCTTCGCTATCCCCTTCCGGCCTGCCAGCTATGGCGCGCCCATTCTGATTGGTGACGCCGTCGTCGCCGGCGAGCGCTCCGCAAACAACCAGCGCGAGCAAAGGCAGCGTCGCTGCCACTGAACTTACCGCCGCTCCTTCGGGTCGACCAGAATCGTCGCCAAACACACCTCGACTCGGGTTCCGCTGGTGTTGACGGCTTGAACACCGAACTGGACCCAAGGCTTTGGACTCCCGATGGCGGTGATGTCCACATAGGTCGAGCCGTAGTCGATACCGACCGTTGACCGGTAGGTGGCCACGATGTTGACATCGGCGTCCCAGGTGATCCCGTCATTCGACCATTTAAGCGCCGGCCTGACCTTGCAGTTGCCGGAGGACTCGTCCATCTCAGTCGAAATGCGCACGTTGATGAGCCCAGCGCTGGACATCGGCTCCCCGAGCGCGTGAAAGAGCGTGTTGCTCGTCGTCCCGTCTGTCCAGACCGGCTTCGGGCCGAACAACCATGAACCTGGAGTGCGCCGCAGGGTGGCGCCTGCGTTGCCCGGTATCAGGAACAGCACGAGCGCGGCGAGCACCATCAGGCGCCTTGCGAACTGAGAAAGGTCCACGGCGATTCCAGGCGTGACTGGAGCATACGGCAATCCATCCGGCGAGGCGTCGAGGCGGGTGGTGGTTACATTTCGTGACGCGTGCTCGGCACCTCCGGCGGCGGAAAAAGCACCGTTGCAGGCCTGTTGTTGCGGCTCTGCGACCCCCTGGAGGGTCGCGTGAGCCTCGACGGCGTCGACATCCGCGAGCTCGACACCAGCTGGCTCCGCGAGCAGATCGGCATCGTGTCGCAGGAGCCGGTGCTCTTCGCCCCACATTCCTCGGGTTCAGATCCTGAGCACGTCCATTTTCCGGAGTGGCGGAGTCCAGAACACCTTCTCGGGCACCTTGAGATAGCCGAGGATCTGGCGGCCAATCTCGGAGACCTTGTGCGGCAGGCGCTTCCACTCCCCGTCGCGGCCTGGGCGCATCAGCACCGCCTGCATCGCGCCGAAGTGTTCCATGGCCATCTCTGCGGTGAGGTTGGTGACCGGCCGCTTGGTGAAGGGGTGGATGATCTTCTCCCCCGCGGCCAGCGCTGCGCTGCGCATCCGGTACTGCCACAGGTTTCGGACCATCAGCGCCAGCACCATCACGAGGCCCAGGGCGCGAATGCGCGTGGGCGTCTTGAGGAACATCGGGGACACCGCGGCGGGCCCCTTCAGCCACCGGAAGCCGGTGTTGCCCTCGACGACGCCCTGGTGGCGATACTCGGCGAGGGTGCGGGCGTCGTCCCACCCCGGGGTGTCCAGGTGGTCGGTCACCAGCGGGAAGCAGGATGCCTCGCGGCGCTCGGCGGCGACCGCGTCTGGGCGGAGCTCCATGGTCGCGCCGATGATCCAGACCGTCTCCGTCGGCGCCTCCGCGCCCTTCCTGGGGCGCCCGCGCGTCGGGCGCGTCAGCCGCCTGACCTCCGCCCGCGCGTGAAGATCGACGCGGTGGAAGCGGAGCTTCGGGAGTGCCTTGCGCGCCGCGCGCAGCGCGTCCTGCTCGCACGACGCCGGCTTGTGGTTCGCCCGCTCGACGCTCGCCGCGACGCCGGCCCGCTCTCTCTCCAGCCGCCCGTCGAGCTGGGCGTCGAAGGCGGCCGCGAGGGCGTCGGAGTGGACGACGAGGAACCGCATCCGCTCCACGCTCGGCACGGGCTCGCACGGCCCGGGGTACTCGTGCGAGGGGGTCTTGTGGAGGAGCACGGGGAAGGATCGCTCGACGCTCCAGCCACGGTAGTGCACGTGCGGGTCCGCCTTGCGCCGGTCGGGATGGGAACCGAGCAACGGCCACTTCTCCACGTCCGGCTCGATGCTCCACGCGTCCGCGACCAGCTCCGCACGCAGCTTGTAGGTGTCGGGCAGCAGCGAGACGAAGTGGAAACCGGCACCCAGGAGCTGGCCGATGGTCTGCCCGTCCACGAGCTTGCAGTCCGCCACGATGGTGACCTCGTCCTCGGCGGGCAGCAGCGCGGACAGCCGGGCCAGGTGGTCCCGGTTGGCCCGGGGATCGGAGGTGTTGCCGTCGAGCGTCGTGCACACGAGCGGCACTCCGGCGTTCCCGTGGATCGACAGGCCGAACACGAGCTGCTTCAGGTCGGGGCGGTAGTCCTTGGAGTGCCCGAGCGCCGGGACGGGGCCCCACGGGGGCGCCTCGGCGTACTCCCCGTAGAGCGAGAACGTCGTGAAGTTCTGGTGGATGGAGTAGGTCGTCTCCCGCCCAGGGCGCTCGAGGTACCGCTTCACGACCGCGGTCAGCAGGCGGTCCGTGCCGATCGCGTCGATGTAAGCCCCCGGCGAGGACATCTCCCGGCGTGCCGGCCCGCGTGTGAGGGTGGGGCCGGAGGTCAAGTTGAAGTACACCCGGCGCAGCCCCGAGCAGAAACAAGCCATCGTCGCCGCGTGGCGGGAGTCCGGGGAGCCCCTCTCCCGGTTCGCGGCGC
>VGRQ01000230.1 GCA_016875315.1 Deltaproteobacteria bacterium
GGGAGGGAATGGCGTGGCGCCTGCTCGGCGACGGTCACCGCCTCCGTCGAACCAGCCCTAGCGCCGCCAACCCCAGCCACGCGCTCGCGCCGCCCGCGTTGCAGCCGCACGCGGCGGGCGCCTCGCCGAGGTCGAGCCCGCCGTCGTCGTCCTGCGTGGGGGTGCCGTCGCAGAAGCTGTCCACGCAGTTGTAGTTCTGGTCCCAGTCGTCGGCGAACACGGTGTTCGTCGGCTCGTAGATCTGCGTGTGGTAGAGCACCAGGTCTTCCGTGGCCTGGTCCGGGGTGTAGCGGAAACGGAGGCGACTCAGGTGGTGGTTCCAGTAGTCGCCGCGGAAGCCCAGCATCGCCACGTCTTCCTCAGTGAGGTTGTAGCCAGTGCAGGGGTTGCAGTCGTAGGGCTGTCCCGCGTACTCGACGGACCACGCGCCGGTGCCCTGCGCTTCCCAGGCGTCCACGAAGTGGTTCTCGTAGAAGCTGTCGAAGTCCTCGCTGGCCGGGTCGCCCCAGATGCAGCGGTCGGGCACGTCGAACTCGGCGTAGTTCGCGAGGCCCACCTTGCCGTCTTCCACGTCGTTGAGCGCGTAGATCACCATGTCCTGCACGCCCGGGGAGTTGAGCGTGGCGAGGCGGATGGGAATGGCGAAGATGTCGCTCTCGTAGGAGATCTGCAGCGGCGACAGCGGCAGGCCGTTGGCCTCGGCCGCCTCGTCGGCCACCTTCGCGGTGAGGAAGTAGCTGCCGGCGTCGATGTACTCGGCGAGGCGCTCGTCGGCGCCTGCCGGGAGGTAGAAGCCTCGCTGGTCGAGGTAGTCCTTCAGCCCCGACGACTCGGTGGAGGAGAGGATCGTCACCTCGTACTCGCCCACCAGGTAGTTGGCCTCCACGTCTACGTCGTCGTCGCTGTCGCTGTCGGTGTCGCTGTCGGCCTCGGCGCCGTCGAGCGCGTAGTTGCCGCTGTCGCGCGGGCAGCCGGCGTCGTTGACGTGCATCGGCGCCGAGTAGGCGTTCAGCCGGGCGAAGATGTCGGCGTCGAGGGTCTGGATCTCGTCTTGCTCCAGGATCGTCGACACCGGCAACACCAGCGCGAAGGACTGCTTGTCGCCGTAGGGGTTGATCGACACCGAGAAGGTGGTGCGGTTGTCCTGCCGCACGATGGCCACCTGGGCCACGTCGAAGGAGAGCTGGGAGGGCGTACCGGTCGCGACCGTGGGGCACGCGTCGGCGGGCGTGGCGAGGAAGAGAAGTGGAAGCATGGGCAAGCGTACACCGGCCATCGCTCACTCGCCGAGATCAACCACTCGCCCCGGCCGGATGACCGACGCCACGCAAGACAGTTCCGGGGCGGAGAGCAGCTCCTCGTGCACCACGATGTAGCGCAGGCCCCAGTCCCGCAGCTGCTCGATCCCCTCGGCGAGCGTCTGCGCCGAGTCCTGCACCAGCCAGGCCTGCAGCGGGGGGTGACCATCGCGAGACACGGTGTGGGTGGGCGCGTCGTCGAGACAGGCCATGAGCTGCTGGTAGGCCGCGTTGTCACGCCAGGCTCGCGGCAGGAACACGTTGAGCGTGTAGGGCACCGGGCGACCGTGTACCGCCTGGAGGCCGAGCCACTGCCGGTTGCGATCGCGGTACTCCGGCGGGAAGTCCCAGCGCCCGCCCGGCTCGGGCAGCGCGTCGGGGTCGGCCACCGAGGCGGTGGCGAGCGGCCCCGCCGCCGGTGATACAAACCATGTATCAGCAAGCACCGCTGCCGACGCCGCCACCGCGAGCCGCGGGCGCCGACCGAGCGCCGAGGCCGCTGCCGCGAGCACCAGCATCGGCAACACCACCAGCCGATAGGGATGGTGTACGCCGCGGAAGGGCGACCCGGGGAGGTACAGGAGCGCCGCGGGCAAGGGGACGATGTGGCCGCTCACGCGCACGGGCTTGCTGTTCACGTGGAGGGTGGGACCCAGCGCGAGCACCCCCGCGAGCAGCGCCGCCTTCCACCACCGCCGCAGGCCGGGGACGGCCACGAGCAAGCCCGCGAGGCCGAGGTAGGCCACGTGCCGGATGCCGTGGTTGCCGCGCGCGCGCATGTCGGGGAAGAAGTGGTCGCCGGGAACGACGAAACCGAGCAGGTCGTTGGCGGGGAGGTACACCCAGTCCCAGCCAGGGGCGCTCTCGGAGCGGATGAGACTGTCGGCCTGGTGCAGCGAGTACCACGTGGCCAGCAGGTTTGGCGCCGCGATCAGCGTCGCGACCAGGCCGACGCTGATACATTGACGAAGTATCACTTGTGTCGCGCCGGTGGTGGAGACCGCGGCCATCAGCACCACCACCGCGCCGAAGAGCCCGTAGTAGCCGTTGGCCCAGCCGAGCCATCCCCAGGCGAGCGCCGGGATCACCCAGCTCCCGCGCCCCTCCAGGAACCGAAGCATGCCCAGGAAGAGCAGTGGGAACGGCGCGAGGTGGAAGTACTCGCTCACCCCGGAGTACACCAGCCCGAGGGCGAAGGGCGAGACGCCGAAGATCACCGCCGCGAGCCAGCCGCCGGCGCGCCCGCCGCCCAGCGACAGGCCCATCGCGTAGGCGGCGAGCATGGCCAGCCAGAGCTGGGCGACCACCACCACCGTGTAGGCCACGGGCGCGCCCAGCACCACCTGGATGGGGAGCGACAGGATCGCGCCCAGCGTGTCGGGAAACCACAGGCTTCCCGCCTCGGGGATGCCGAACTGGGTGGCGTGGATCGGCCACTCGCCGTGCCGAAGCTCGTCGAGCACCCACCAGTAGCCCTGGAGGTGCTCGTAGGCGTCGGACTGCGGGTGCCCGGGGATGGCCTCGCCGAGCTGCGCCGCCGCCGGCCACGTGGAGGCGAGCGCCACGAGCAAGAGCCCGAGGGCGGGAAAGCCATGGGCGCGGAGGCGGCTCACCAGGTTCGCTTAGCGTGCCGGGCTCCCCCCCGTTGCCAAGCCCCGCCGCCATCGGTACAACGCCCGACGTGATGCTCCTCATCGCCGCCGTGGCCGCCGCCGAGCCACGCGTGCTGCTCTACACGATGGGCGCGGGAGACGACCTCCTGTCGCGCTTGGGGCATGCCGCGCTCTGCGTGCTGCCGCCGGGAAAGACCTCCGGCCCCTGCTACGACTATGGCCACACCGACTACTCCACCACCTTCGGCGTGATCTGGGATTTTTTCCGTGCAGAGGGCAAGTACTGGGGCGAGGAGGAGAACCTCCTGTCGCTGGTCCGGCGCTTCCGGCGGCGTGACCAGTCGGTGTGGTCGCAGGAGCTCCGCCTCGCGCCCGGCGAGGCCGACAGGCTCGCGGCGCGGCTCGCCGCCAGCGTGGAGGGTGACGGGAAGTACTACGTCTACCACCACTTCCACGACAACTGCTCCACGCGCGTGCGCGATCTCGTCGACGACGCCACCGGCGGCGCTCTGCGTCGCGACAACGACGTGCCGGATGGGCCGAGTTACCGCGCTGTCGCCGAGCTGGGACTCTCGGGCTTCTGGCCGCTCCAGGTGGCGCTCGAGCTGGGGCTCGGGCGCGAGGCCGACCGCCGGACCAGCGCCTGGCAGCGCATGCTTCACCCCGACGAGCTCCGGGCGCAGGTAGCGGCGCGCCTGGGTGCCGAGCCGCGCGTGGTGTACGCGCGGAAGGCGCCGCCGTTTGCCGACCAGTCCCACCACGGCCGCTGGATGGTGGGGGGTTGCGGGCTGGTGCTCGGCGGGCTCGTGGCGGGGCTGCACCGCAACGACGCCCGCGCCGCCGCCCTCGTGGCTGGGCTCGCCACCGGCCTACCGGGGCTCGCTTTCTGGCTCTCGGCCTGCGTCACCTCGCTGAGCGAGCTGCGCTGGAACGAGGTGCTCCTCTGCCTCTGCCCCCTCGACCTGCTCCTGCCGTGGTTGTCACGCGCGGACCGGTACGCCGAGTTGCGCCTCGCGGGTCTCGCCGCCGTGGCCCTGCTCTGGGCGGCGGGCGTGCTCGACCAGCCGCTCGGCCCCGTGCTACTCCTCGCCGCGGCGCCGCTCGGTGCCTGGCGTTTCCTCCGTCCCCGGAGTCTACCGTGACGCTCTTCCTCCTCGCCTGTGCCGTCCCCGAGGCCGACTCCGCCAGGGAGCCGGCCGACACCGCCGACAGCGGCAGCGTGGACGAGGGCCCCGAGCCCGCCCCCCTTGCCGAGCTCTCCTCCGGCGAGTGCCCGTCGCTCGAGGCGAGCGGCACGTCGAGCTTCCTCAGCAGCGGCGAGGAGCGAAGCGTCACCGTCATTGTCCCCAGCCAGCCCGGGGCCGACATGCCGGTGTTCTTCTTCTTCCACGGTCTCGACGACCCCGAGGCCACCGAGCATCCCGGCGACACATGGGCGAGCGCCCTCGACGTGCAGGCACTCGCCGACGAGACGGGCACCGTCTGGGTCTTCGCCGACTCCCCGGTGCAGAGCGTCTACGGCTACGAGTTCTACCTGTGGGACCTCGAGACCACCGGCAACCTCGACCTGGTGCTCTACGACGACCTTCGCAGCTGCGTGGCCAGCAGCCTCGACGTCGATCTCTCCCGTGCCTCGGCCATGGGCTTCTCCGGCGGCGCCCTGTTCACCACCCTGTTGCTCGCCCACCGGGCCGACACCCTCGCCACGGTGGTGCAACTCTCCGGCGGCGCCGACCTCTCGGTGCCCTCCTTCGACGAGCTGCTGGCGCTCTACGCCGAGCCCGCCACCGACCTCCCGGTGCTGCTCACCACCGGCGGCGAGGCCGACGTGTGGCCCAGCGAGCAGCTCAAGGTCGTCGACTTCTACGCCGCCACCGACACGCTGCAGGGCTACCTCCTCGACGACGAGCACTACGTCGTGCGCTGCAACGACGAGAGGGGCCACACCGTCAACCGAGCCGACTGGGACCTCGGCGTGAGCTGGTTGCTCGCCCACAGCTTCGGCGGCGACTCTCCCTTCGCGACGAGCGGCCTGGGCGACGACGCTGACTGGTGCGCCGAGGCCACCATCGTCGACGAGTAGTTTTTTCGGCCGGCGCGCTCAAGCGCCGCCAGGGGTGACCGATGGCAACGACGTAGCCACCCCCGCATGGACAACCTGAAGACCCAGCTCAGCGCCTTCTGGAACGGACTCGACGAGTCTCGGCGGCGGATCCTGGTGCTGGCGGTCATCGCGGCACTCGGCGTGGTGGTAGGCGTCGGCGCCTGGGCGAGCCAGCCCAGCTTCGTGACCCTGTCCCGCGTGACCGACAGCGACGCGCGAGGCGCGGTCACCGAGCAGCTCAGCCGGGGCGGCGTGCGCTGGCGCATCGCCGACGATGGCGCCACCATCGAGGTGCGCGAGGAAGACGAGGCGCTGGCCCGTCGCGAGGCGGCCGGCGAGCACGGCCTCGTGGGCATCGATGGCGTCGAGCAGCTCGACCCCTGGGTCACCCCGTTCCAGGAGCAGCTGCACAAGCAGCGCATGCTCCAGAACGACCTCGTCAAGGCCATCAACGGCATCGAGGGGGTGGAGAAGAGCACCGTCCACCTCAACATCCGCGGCGCGAGCGACTTCCTCAGCGACCACAAGAGCTCCACCGCCGCCGTGACCGTGCGTAGCGACGACGGCGTGACGCTCACTCGCGAGATCGGCCGCTCGATCGCGCGGCTGGTGTCGCACTCGGTGGCCGGGATGACCGAGGCCGAGGTGTCGGTGATCGACCAGCGGACGGGGCGCGCGCTGTGGACCGGCGACAACGTGGACGAGGCGGACGCCGCCGTGTCCGATGCCGCCCAGCGCCGTGGCGAGCGCATCGCCGCGCAGGCCACCGACGCGCTGGCCGCCGTCCTCGGCAGCCCCGAGAAGGTGCGGGTGACGGTGTCGGTCGACCTGTCCACCGCCAGCTCGCAGTCCACCGTCAACGCCATCGACCCCGACAGCGCAGCGGCGCTGAAGGAGAAGCTCGAGACCCAGGCCAACGGCAGCAGCAAGCCCGAGGGCGGCGCCGCCGGCGTGTCGTCGAACACCCCCGAGGCGGCCTCGGCGTCGAATAGCTCCACGACGAGCAAGCGCGAGCACGTCGAGACGGCCTACCAGTACACCACCACCCAGACCACCACGGTGCAGCCGGCCGGCGAGGTGAAGCGCCTGAGCGCGGCGGTCTACATCGACCAGTCGGCGGTGGCCGCGCTCGCCACGGCGGGGGGTCTCGACGAGGCGGCGATGAAGGCCACGCTCACCGAGTCCGTCCGGGCCGCGGTGGGCGCCGACGAGAAGCGCGGCGACAGCGTGGTGGTGAGCTTCGTGCCCTTCGCGGAGGTGCCCATGAGCGACGCCGAGATCGGCGCGCCGGGCCTGCCCTGGGAGAGCCTGGCGAAGTCGGCGGTGGCGCTGGCGGCGGTGGTGCTCGCCTTCCTCTTCGTGGTGCGACCGCTGGTGCGCCAGGTGTCCGTCGCGAAGTCGAGCTCGGTCGCCGAGACCGGACGGGTGCTCGCGGAGATCGGCGACGAGCCCAGCAACCCGCGTCGCCGCGCGCCGGACGAGGACGGCGACGACGAGAACGTCATCGACCTCGCCTCCCGCCTGCGGGCGCACGTGGATGGATTCAAGCACGTGAGCGCCGAGGACGTCAGCCGCCTCGTCAATCGCGAGACCGACAACAGTGCCGAGGTCCTGCGCCGCTGGATGCGCGGGTAGGGGAGAAACATGGCCGCCGCTCTTGCCCAACGCGTCGAGAAGAAGGCCCCCGAGGCCCCGGCCCCGAGCCGTCGCACCGTCGCCAACCTCTCCGGGATGGAGAAGGCCGCGATCCTCGTGATGTACCTGCATCACGACACGGCCCGCGAGATCCTCCGCAAGCTCGGCGACGACGAGGTGAAGAAGCTCGGCATGGCCATCGCGGGCATCGCCGACATCGCCGACGACGTGATCGAGGCGGTGGTGGGCGACTTCATCGTGTCCTTGCAGTCGGTGTCGCTGGTGCCCTACACCGGGCGGACCTACGCCCAGTCGGTGCTCCCGGGCCTGGTGGACGAGGGACGCCGCCACGTGGTGGCCGGCGCCATTCGCCGCCGGGTGGGCTCCGACTTTGCCGAGTTCATCAAGTCGCGCACCCCGCAGGCGGTGGCCTCGGTGCTGCGCGAGGAGCACCCGCAAGTGCAGGCGGTGGCGCTGCTTCGGATGGGACCGGAGAACGCCTCGCGCGTGCTCTCGAGCCTCGATCCCGACCAGCAGTTCGACCTCACCGTGCGCATGGCCAAGGCCGAGCGCGTGTCGGGCGAGCTTGCCGACGACGTGGAAGACGCCATCCGCGGCGCGCTGCAAGACCAGGACGACCCGCTGCCCATCGGCGGGCCGCAGTCGACGGCGCGCATCCTCGGGCGCCTACCGCGCGAGAAGAACCAGGTGGTGATCTCGCGCCTGCGCGACGAGGGCAGCGAGCTGGGCGAGCGGCTCCAGCGGCTCATGGTCGTCTTCGAAGACTTGATGAACCTCGACGATCGAGCGATCCAGGCCCTGCTCCGCGTGGTGGAGCGCCCCGACCTCGTGCTGGCGCTCAAGGGCGCGTCGCCGGAGTTGCGGGCTCGTTTCCTCAAGAACCTCTCCAGTCGCGCCGCCGCCGACCTGGTCGACGAGATGGAGATCCTCGGCAGCCCCCGGAAGGCGCAGCTCCGGCAGGCGCAGGAGAACGTCACCGCGGCCGCGCAGCGGCTTCACGACGACGGCGTCATCGTGCTCGCCACCGGCAGCGACGAGGACGCCTAGATGGGCGCCTTCGAGGGCTTTTCCCGTCCCCGGGGCGGCTTC
>VGRQ01000231.1 GCA_016875315.1 Deltaproteobacteria bacterium
TGGTCTCCGCGCTGTCGGCGCCCGGGTCGGCCGTGCCCGGCGTGTCGGTGCCGAGGTCGATGGTGCCGGGGGTGCAGGCGACGAGGAGGAGCACGAGGCCACGAGCGTAGCCGGCGTGCTAAGTGGCGGCGAGCCTGGAAGCCTGATGACCGGAGCCTTCTGCTGGTACGACCTCTCCACCACCGACACCGCCGCGGCGGCCTCGTTCTACTCCACGCTGCTCGGCTGGACCGCCGCGCCGCACCGCGTGGGCGACGAGAGCTACACGATGTGGCAGCAGGGCGAGACGGGCTTCGGCGGCTTGATGAAGCTCCCCCCGCAGGCCGCCGCCATGGGCGCCCCGCCGCACTGGATGGGCTACGTCTGGGTAGACGATGCCGAGGCCGCCGTGGCCCGGGCCGTGGCGCTCGGCGCGCGCGTCTACGTGCCTGCCACCACCATCAGCCCCGACGTGGGCCGCTTCGCGGTGCTGGCCGACCCGCAGGGCGCAACCTTCGCGGTGTACCAGAGCGCGCGTCCGTCCGACGGCAGCGACTGGAAGTGCCCGGTGGCCTGGCACGAGTGCTACACCACCGACGTGGAGGGCGCCATCGCCTTCTACAGCGGGCTGTTTGGCTGGGAAAAGACCGACAGCATGGAGATGGCGGGCGGCGCCGGGGTGTACCAGATGTTCGGCAAGGGCGGGAAGACCTTCGGCGGCATGATGCTCAAGCCAGCGGAGATGCCGATGCCGGCGTGGTTGTACTACTTCAGCGTGCCGAGTGCCGACGAGGTGGCGACCAGGGCGAAGGCGCTCGGCGCCCACGTGATCCTGGGCCCGATGGACGTGCCCGGCGGCGGCCGGATCGCGGTGGCGCTCGACCCGCAGGGGGCGAGCTTCGCGGTGTACTCGCACCCGGGGTAGCCGAGCCGAGCTCCGGTGCGCTACTCGCGGGCGGGGTCGCCCTGGAGGATGGGCCACTGGGCGAGGTTCGAACGCACGGTGGCGACGAGGAGCGTGGCGCCCGCCACGAAAACGTAGCTCAACACGGCGATGCCTCGCAGCGTCGGGAGCAGGAACAGGAGAGAAAAAAGAACAGTGAACGCGAGCAAATAGGGCGCCACCACGCGCAGTGCAAACGCGCGGCCGAAGATGGGCGGTGCGAGCGCGGCGGCGAGCACGCCGGTGATCGTCCCGGCTGCGCCCACGCTGGGCCAGGTGCCGAACCACCGGACGAGGTAGCTCATGAACACGAAGTAGCTGACGACGGTGACGGTCATCGAGAGGTAGTGGAAGGCGAGGAAGCGCACCCGCAGGACCTGGCTCCACACCAGGATCGAGGCGAGGAAGATGACCACGGCGAGCGGCGCCTGGCCGACCACGAGGCTCGCGAACTCCAGGTCGCGACGCTGGCTCACGAAGCGCAGCCCAATGTCCTGGGTGGTGGAGAAGTTGGGCAGGTCGAACTCGACGACCGAGCCGCCCCCCTCGTTGACGCGGGTGTGATTGAGGCCGAAGCGCAGCAGCGTGAAGCGGTCGGAGTTGACGGCGAGGCGGGCGCGAGCGTGCGGCAACACGCGCTTGCGAAAGGCCGAGAGGCGGTAGGTGAACTGGTCGGCCCCCTTGGTGGCCCAGGTGAGCGCCACCAGCGCCGAGGAGCCCGGCGAGAACACGGGGACGAGCTCGAACTCCTCGCCGAGCTTCGGGCTCGCCACGCCCGCACCGTCGACGACCACGGTGTAATCCGTGAGGATCGAGGCGCCGGATGGCCAGCCCACCGTCACCCTGAGCGGCCCCTCGTGCGGGGTGTCGTTGATCACGCGGTAGACGTCGACGTGGCGGGACTCGAAGGCGTTGAAGCTGAGCGAGCCGTACTCGCGGTGCGATTGCTCGAGCTCGGCAGAGAGGTCGATATCGACCACCGGCACCGGAGCGGTGCGGGGCTGCACCACTTCCACACGCTCCTTGAGCACGGCGTCGGTCTGGAGGACTGTCTCCGACCAGGCCAGCGAGAACGCCGGTGGTTCCACCACGATCTCGCCGCCCCAGGAGGCGGTGAACTCGTCCCAGGTGGCGCCGTAGCTGCTGTTGCGCGTCTCGCCGATGCGGCTCCCGGCGAATGCGAGGGACACGGCAGCAACGATGACGAGGAGCACCAGCCAGGCGCCGAGGGCCAGGACGCGGACGAGCTGCACGGGAACCTCCCGGGGCCGACGGGAGTGTACCACGCGCCCCGTCGCGAGCGACTACTTGCCGTCGTGCCGGGGCGCGTCGAGGTTGGCGAAGAAGTCGTTGCCCTTGTCGTCGACGATCACGAAGGCCGGGAAGTCGACCACCTCGATGCGCCACACGGCTTCCATGCCGAGCTCGGGCATGTCGAGCACCTCGACCTTCTTGATGTTGTCCCGGGCGAGGATGGCCGCCGGGCCGCCGATGCTGCCGAGGTAGAAGCCGCCGTGCTTGTGACAGGCCTCGGTCACCGCCTTGCTCCGGTTGCCCTTGGCCAGCATCACGAAGCTGCCGCCGTGCTGCTGGAAGAGATCGACGTAGCTGTCCATGCGCCCGGCGGTGGTGGGGCCGAAACTGCCACTCGCGTAGCCCGCGGGGGTCTTGGCGGGGCCGGCGTAGTAGACGGGGTGGTCCTTGAAATAGGCGGGGAGCGCCTCGCCGCGATCGAGGCGTTCCTTGAGCTTGGCGTGGGCGATGTCGCGGGCGACGACCATGGTGCCGGAGAGCGACAGCCGCGTCTTGACCGGGTAGCGCGACAACTCGGCGCGGATTTCTGACATCGGTCGCGACAGGTCGATCCGGACGACCTCGTCGGAGAGATCGCCAGGCCCAGGCTCGGGGAGGTACTGGGCCGGGTTGGCTTCCAGGGCCTCGAGGAATACGCCTTCGCGGGTGATCTTGCCCAGCGCCTGCCGGTCGGCGCTGCACGACACGCCGATGCCCACCGGGCAACTGGCGCCGTGGCGCGGCAGGCGAATGACCCGCACGTCGTGGCAGAAATACTTGCCGCCGAACTGGGCGCCGATGCCCATCTTGCGGGTGATCTCCAGCACGTGTGCCTCGAGCTCCACGTCGCGCACCGCGTGCCCGAGCTTGTTGCCACTGGTGGGCAGGTCGTCGAGGTAGCGCGTGCTGGCGAGCTTCACGGTCTTGAGCGTGGCTTCCGCCGAGGTGCCGCCAATGACGATGGCGAGGTGGTAGGGCGGGCACGCGGCGGTACCGAGCTTGCGGAGGTTCTGCTCGAGGAAGGCCGCGAGCGAGCGCGGGTTGAGCAGCGCCTTGGTTTCCTGGAACAGGAAGGTCTTGTTGGCGGAGCCGCCACCCTTGGTGATGAAGAGGAAGTCGTAACTATCGCCCTCGGTGGCGTACAGTTCCACCTGCGCCGGGAGGTTGGTGCCGGTGTTCAGCTCGTCGAAGGTGTTGAGCGGGGCGAGCTGGGAGTAGCGGAGGTTGGTCTCGGTGTAGGTGCGGAACACGCCGCGCGCGATCGCCGCCTCGTCGCCCCCGCCGGTGAACACCCGCTGGCCCTTCTTGCCGATGACGATGGCGGTGCCAGTGTCCTGGCAGCTCGGCAGCACCATCCCGGCGGACACGTTGGCGTTCTGGAGCATCGTGCGCGCGACGAAGCGGTCGTTGCCGCTGGCCTCGGGGTCGGCGAGAATCGCCGCGAGTTGCCGGAGGTGCCCGGGACGGAAGAGATGCGAGATGTCGCGAATGGCGGCGCGGGTGAGCTCGGTGAGCGCCTCGGGCTCGACGACGAGCATGTTCTCGCCGCGGAAGCGGTCGACGCTGACACCGCCAACATCGAGCTTGCGGTAGGGGGTGTCGAGGTGGTGCGCGTGGGGGAACATCGGCTGGAAGGCGAAGTCGGGCATGGGCTCCTCGCGGGGGGCGAGGGCTAACCCGGGGGGGTCGATCGCCGGTGGCCCTCTCCCGGCCTCCGGCCACCCTCTCCCGCGAGCGGGAGAGGGGAGCGGGCGGGGAGATGCCGCGTGAATCCCCCGTCGCGGTGGCCCTCTCCCGGCCTCCGGCCACCCTCTCCCGCGAGCGGGAGAGGGGAGCGGGCGTGGAGATGCCGCGTGAATCCCCCGTCGCGGTGGCCCTCTCCCGGCCTCCGGCCACCCTCTCCCGCGAGCGGGAGAGGGGAGCCGGGAGGAACCCCCTGGCGTGGCGAAGCCACCGCCCCCGAGGGAGTGTGTGTCACGGGAGAGGGGGAGAGCCCGCCGTTTGCCGTGCTACATGCACGGCAAACGCCGCAGGGCGCAGGGCCGCGGCCCGGAGCCCGGAGGGAAGCGGGCGGTAGGGGGAGAACCCGCCACGCGGGTTCTCCCCCCCCAACAAGAAACGCGGGCGGTAGGGGGAGAACCCGCCACGCGGGTTCTCCCCCCGAAAAAAAGGGAAGCGACGGCGAGGACCCCTCCTCGCCGCCGCAGGTTGCCCCTTGTCTCCTCTCTCCCGCGGCCTCTCCGCCGCGCTCTCCCCGTGACGTTTCTCTGTTCGGCGGGGTAGGCCGCGCCTTGAGAGAATTTCTCGTCCCCGGGAGAAGAAAGTGGCAAACGGACGCTTCGAGCTTGACGATCTCGGCCGGGTCCTCGTCCCCTCGAACCCCGTGCCCTGGGGCGAGCGGGTGGTGTACGTGCTCCGTCGCACCGACAAGGAGGGCCAGCGCTACAAGAGCTCGCTCTGGGCGGTGCCCGCCGCCGGCGGCGAGGCGGTTCGCCTCACGGCGGGCGAGCACGGCGACCACCTCCCCATGCCCGGCAACGACGCGATCTACTTCGCCAGCGACCGGGAGCGCGGCGACCAGGTGTGGTGCCTGCGTCGCGACGGGGGCGAGGCCACGCGCGTGACCTCGCTGGGGCACGGCAGCATCGGCGGGGGCGCGCTGTCGCCCGACGGAAAGACGCTGGTGCTCGTGTTCACCGCCGCCTCGAGCGAGGTGGCCCTCGCCACCGAGCGCGTGGCGCGCCCCGGGGGCGACGACGGCCCCGCCGCCTTCGACGGTCCCGCGCGCGAGGGGAAGTTCGAGGAGCTGCCTGCCCTTCCCGTGATGCGCGTGTACGCTCGTCCCCACACGCGCACCGACGGAGCGGGCTGGGAGAGCGGCTTCGTCGCCCACCTGTGGCTCGTAGATGTCGCGACCGGAAACGCGCGTCGGCTCACGTCGGGGCCGGCCCACCACGGGGCGCCGGCCTGGGGTCCCGGCGGGGCGTACATCGTGGCCACGCGCACGGCCGTCCCCGGGTGGGATCGCGACCCGACCCGAAACGAGGTGGTTCGTGTCGACCTCGCCGGCGCTGTCACCGTCATGTCGCGACCCGATGGCTACGTCGAGACTCTCGCGGTCGATGGGCGAGGCCGCGTGGCCTACACCCACGCCGCGCCGGACGACATGTGGGGAGCGAAAAACGCGCTGCTCGGGGTGATCGATGATCGCGGCGCGCGATTGCTGGGGAGCGAACTCGACCGTCCCGTGGGCGACCTCGCGCTCGACGATCTCGCCGGTCACGCCTTCGTCGCGTGGCCACCGCTGTGGGACGGCGAGGGCGTGATCGTCACCGTCACCGACGGGCCGGGCGCTCGGCTCTGTCGCCTGGGTCTCGACGGCACGCACCGCTGGCTCAGCGAGCCCGCGCGATGTCACGCCATGCCCGTCGCGACACCCGCCGGGCTGGTGACGCTCCGGGGGTCGCCGTCGGAGTTCGCCGAGCTGGCGCGCGGCGAGGAACGACTCACCCACCACAACGACGAGCTGGCGACCGACGTGGCGCCGCGCCGTCCCGAGGAGGTGTGGGTGGAGGTGGATGGCGTGAAGGTCCACGGCTGGTACCTGTCCCCGCGTGGCCGCGCCTCGGCCGCCCCCGGCATCCTGTACATCCACGGCGGTCCGCACGCGAACTACGGGGCGCGGCTCTTCTTCGAGATGCAATGGCTCGCCGACCAGGGCTTCGCCGTCACCTGGACGAACCCCCGTGGCAGCCACGGTTTCGGCGAGCACTACAACGCCTGCGTCGACCCTCACTGGGGCGACATCGACAGTCGCGACCAGCTGGCACTCGTCGAGCACATGGCGGCGCGACCGGAGGTAGACGGCGAGCGCATCGGCGTGACCGGTGGCTCGTACGGCGGCTTCATGACCCTGTACCTCGCCGCGCACACGCGACGGTTCCGGGCGGCGGTGGCCGACCGCGGGCTCTACGACTGGGCACTCGACGCGGCCGGCGGTGACTTCGGTCACGCCACGCCCGAACTGCTAGATTGCAACCTGCCTTGGTGCGACCCCAGCGGCATGCAGCCGTACTCGCTGCTCCGCGTGGCGCACCAGGTGGAGATCCCCCTCCTCGTGATGCATGGCGACCTCGACCTGCGCTGCGACCGCACGCAGGCCCAGGCGCTCTACGAGACGCTCCTGCGAAAGGGTGTCCCGACCGCGCTGTGCTTGTTTCCCGAGGAGAACCACGGGATGAGCCGCGGCGGGCGGCTCGACCGTCGCAAGGAGCGCATGCGACAGATCGCGGCGTGGTTCCGGCGGTACTTGTAGTTGACGGTGGATGCGCGCGTGCACAACTAGCCGCGCGTGCCCATCGGCTACCAGGTCGTGTTCCGCGCCGTGGGCGACGCCGTGCTGGCGCCCACCGCCGAGAAACGTCGCGCGTTCACGACGGTCGTGCTCCGAGTCGGCAGGCCGCATGGCCTCTTCGGCTTCGGCGTGGCCGACACGCATGGACACGCGGGGCTGGCCACCTTGTCGCCGGGGCGATTCGTGCACGATGCCAAGTTGGCCCTCGCGAGCGCGCTCGGCGTGGAGCTCGTCGCGCCCGCGGTGTCGGAGATCCGCGACACCTGGCACGCCGAGGCGGTGATCGGGTACGTGCACCGGCAGGACAAGAAACACAAGTCAGACCTCGATCCGTTGCGCGAGGGGACGAGCCTGCACGCGCTCCTCGGCCTGCAACCGGACGGGGTGTGGATTGCCGAGCGCGTTCGCAAGCTGGCGCCACGCCTCCAGCGCAGCGACCTGCTGGATCAGCTCGGCGCGCGCTCGCTCGCCGAGGAGGTCCACCTCGACACCCTCGCCGACGCGGCGGCAGGCGCCGTGGGTGTCGCGACACTCGAAGGCCGGAGCGAGGAGGCCGTGCGCGCGCGGCTCGCCGCCGTTCACGCGGCGATCGAGCACCCGGCGGTGGCGGTGGCAAGGGCGCTCGGCGTGACCGATCGCGCGGTGCGGAAGTTGCGCGCGCAGGAGCCCGAGCCTGCGATGGTGAGGGCCATCCGCTTGCAGATGGGGCTGCGGGCGGCTCTCGCGGGCAAGGCGCGCGTGGACTTCCTCGGCGGCGACGCGGAGAGCTAGGCGGTCACGGGCGCGGGAGCCGCGCGGGTGCACGGGTGGCCGCGGCCCAGCGGGCAAGGCGAACGCGGAACCAAGTCGGAGGCTCGGCCGCGAGGGGTGGACTTGGTTCCGCGGGAAAGGGCGATTTCGGAACCAGCTCGGGGGCTCGAGGGTCGAGCCCTGCAGTTGGTTCCGGAATTGGAGGACGGGGCGGAACCAGGTCGGAGGCTCGACCGCGAGGGGCGGACTTGGTTCCGCGGGGTACCTCGGAGGCGTGGCGACGGGGGACGGCGCGGGGCGGGCGGGACGCCTTCGGGTGAAATCATCGTCATTTGCGGCTTGTAATGGCGATTCACTTTCACAACCCGAATGTTGTCGCACCGTAATTAGTTCATATTTCAAAACTATTTCGACCTATGAATCAT
>VGRQ01000232.1 GCA_016875315.1 Deltaproteobacteria bacterium
CGACTGGATGAAGCGCCGGAAGGCCGCGGGGTGCCGCGCCGCGTACTCGGGGCGATCGAGCGCCGCCGCCAGCAGGCGCAAGCTCGCGATCGTCGCCCCCCGCGGGTCGGGGACCATGCCCACCGCCGCGCTGGCGATCACCGCCCCGAGGCCCATGGCGTCGGGCAAGACGCCCCCCGCCGCCACCGGCAGCGGGAACCCGCACACCCGCGCCCGCCCCGTCACCTCGACCACCACGTGCGTCAGGCCGAGGCGACCGTGAGCCACGCCGAAGGGGCGCCCGATCTCGTGGAGAAAGGCCAGGGCATCGGCGATCTCGGCGCCGAGGGCGGCCAGTCGTGCCGCGGAGAAGCTGAGACCACGGCGACCGAGGAGCGAGCGCAAGGTCCATCCGTGTACGCCTTCCATCACGATGGTGCGCAGATCGCCCCGCTGGGCCACCTCGTGTACCGCCGGGATCGCAGGGTGCGCCGGGCCGCAAGCGCCGCGCCAAGCGCGAGGAACCGCTCCTGGTCGAGGTCGCGCGGGCCTACCGTCGCCACTTCGACGACGCGCCGCCGGTTGGCCGCATCTCGTTCGAGCTCGAAGAGACCACCCCGGAGGGTGCGCCCGAGAACGC
Organism: Deltaproteobacteria bacterium; assembly: GCA_016875315.1. Classification (GTDB taxonomy): domain Bacteria; phylum Myxococcota_A; class UBA796; order UBA796; family SXON01; genus SXON01. Next base: position 620 of record VGRQ01000232.1, read on the forward strand.
GGCCCACGTGGAGGCCCCGCACGTCCAGGCTCCAGTCGGCGTCGAGGAGACGAGACGCCGATGGGGGACGAGAGGGGAGCGCCCGGGGACCCATGTAGACAGCATACTCACAAATAATCAAAAAATCAAGAATCCGTAAAGCTGGCCGACGGCGGTTCCCCGCGGGGCCCTCGGTCGGCCTCTCCTCGCTGCTCAGAAGCCCATTTCCTCGGGGCGGCGGTAGCGGTAGAGGCGGAGCAGCGCCCGCAACTCGACGGGGGCGGCGTAGCGACCGAGGCGCCAGCGGGGCGCGGCGAGGGCCTGCACGAGGCGGCGCCGCCGGGGAGTCAGGTTCAGATCGGTGGCGGTGGGGAAGCGCGCGTTGAGCACCGTCTCGAAGTCGTCGATCCGTTGCCTCAGCGCGGGCGTCATCCAGGGGGTGGACTCCACGCGGCGGTGGTCGAAGTCGGTCCACGGGGGCGCGAACCAGCCGTCGAGGGCGGTGGGGAACGAGAAGCCCCGCTTCTTCGCCTCGTTCCACTGGCCCGGCAGCGGAACGGGCGTGTAGAGGTAGAGAATGATCTCGCACTCGGGGTTTTCGGCCTTCAGGTCGCGGACCAGCTCGAGCGAGAGCGCCACGTCGCGCTCCGGATCGGCCGCATTGCCGAGCACGAAGCTGAACTCGGGAACGATCCCGTGGCGCGCCGCCAGCCGGTTGAGCTCCCGGGTGTCGCTCACCCGCAGCCCGCCCTTGTCCATGGCCTCGAGCGCAGCGTCGTCGCCGGACTCAGCGCCGTAGAACACCATTTTCAAGCCTGATCGCGCCATGGCCTCCCAGGTGGCGCCCTCGAAGCCCAGCATGGTGTCGATCCGCCCCTCGCCCCACCAGGCGAGGCCCAGGCGCGCGATACCCTCCGCCACCTCGCGGCAGCGCCGCTCCCAGGCGAAGAAGTTGTTGTCGTGGAACTCGATGGCGTTGGCCCCGTGCACGAGGGCCAGCGCATGCGCCGCACGGACCACGTCGTCGCTCGGGTCGGGCAGCCATCGCCCGGCGTAGAGATTCACTACCGCGCAGAAGTTGCACAGGTACGGGCAGCCGACAGAGCTGTGGTGGTTGAAGGTGCGCGTGCCGAGGAAAGTTCGCGCAGCGTAGGCCTCCATGTCCACCTGGGCGTAGGGCACGGGGCCAAAGCGCGAGGAGATCGCCAGCGCCGGCGAGGGACCACGGATGATCGTGTCGCGACGCATGACGGTTCCCGGGAGCCCGGCGGGATCGGCCCCCGCGCGCAGGGCGGCGACCAAGGCCGGCACCACCGTCTCGCCCTGGCCGGTCACCACCACGTCGACCGTGGTGGGCTCGAGGCAGCACTCGGGGTGTACGCTGGGGAAATAGCCGCCCCAGGCCACGACTAGATCTGGGTTCTTCGCCTTGAGTTCACGGCAGAGGGGCGTGGCGGCGCGGAGCTGGGGGCCGGGCATCACCGTCACCAGCAGCAGCACGCGCCCCTCGGCGCAGAGCGCGCGTAGGCGATCGGCGGCGCCGGGCTCGATGTTGGCATCGACCAGGGTCCACGGGCCGTCGACCACGCGGGCGATCATCAGCAGTGACAGGGGCAGCCGGCGATGGGCCCGCGCCGCCCGGGGGTTGAAGAGGACGACCCTCACCGGCGCCTCAAGACCACCAGCGCGTGGTCGCCCAGGCGACGGGCGAGGGGTAGCCGCGAGACGAGCGCGTCGAGACCCGCGAGACGTGTACCCGAGCCCCCCTCGTCGGGCGGCGGCACCAGCACGCCGAGCCCCTCCACCCGTTCCGCGTCGAAGGCGCCGGAAAAGGCGGCGATCAGCTCGCCCGGATCGCGGTAGTAGACGGGGACCCACTGCCCAGCCACCCGGGCCGCGCCGCGCCGGCGGGGCCACCGCCCGCGCGCCACGCGAGACAGGGATTCCATCGGCGCGTGACGGCACATCGTCACCAGCATCACCACGCCGCCGGGGCGAAGCACCCGCCCGGCCCCCCGCGCCAGCCCATCGAGCGAGGGGAGGCAGTTCACGACGCCGAAGTTGGCGAGGACCAGGTCGCAGGCGTCCCCCGGCAGGTGATCGGCGTCGGCCACCTCGGCGCGCACCCCCCCGGCTCGCGCGCGCGCCACCATTCCCGGCGAGACATCGATCCCCTGGACATCGTAGCCGGCGGCCGCCAGGAGCTTGGCGTCGGCACCGTCACCGCAACCGACATCGAGCACCCGCGCCGGCGGGGGCATCGCTACGATCGCGGCTGCAGCGATGCGAGCGCGCCAGTGCCGCACGCGCAGGCGCGAGTTCCACCGTGCGGCGTAGCCCTCGGCCTCCCGGTCAAAGGCGTGTGAGAAACCCGTCGCCATATGCACCCGCATTGAAGGGCCGCGGGGGGCGAAGTACCATGGCCGGCCCCGGACTGGAGCCCGTACATGCGTTCGCTGCCGCTCGTCGTACACCTTCTCGCTGCTGGCGTCGTGATGGAGGCGTTGTTTGCGCCCGAGGTCGCCCACGCTCAGGCCCCCGCCGTGTTCGACGGCACCGGCCTCGTGGAGATGATCGCTCCGACGGGGATCGTCGGCGACGGCGCCACCCCGGCCGAGCTCTACGTCGTGGCCCTCGGGCCCACCGGCGCCCCGCTCACCGGGCTGGCGCTCAAGGCCAGCGTCACCAGCGGGAGCGTGTCGGCAATGACCGACGCCGGCGGCGGCCTCTGGAAGCTCACCTACACCCCGCCGAAGGCCGACGCCAAGGTGGCGGCCACGCTCACGCTCAAGGGCAAGATCGGCAAGGACACCTACCAGAAGTCTTTCAACTTCACGGTTTCGCCGCCGAAGAGTCGCCAGCTCAGCGCGGCGGCGAATCCCCCGAAGATGACGCTCGGTTCCGATCGCACCGCCACCCTCTCTTTCAACCTCGCCGGCGGCGACCGCCAGAACCTCGGCGGCATCGATCTCGCCTTCCTCGCGTCGAGCGGCACCGTCGAGAACGTCACCAACCTCGGCGGCGGCCAGTTCACCGCCCTCTTCACCGCCCCCGCCGTGAACTACCCGCACGTGGCGATCGTCACCGTGGTGGACAAGCGCGATCCCTCGCGCACCTTCGGTGCCATCGCCGTGCCGATGTGGGGCAAGGTCGACTTTCCCGTCACCGCCGCGCCCAACAGCAAGTTGATCATCAAGATCGGCGACCAGCAGTTCGGCCCCGTCCCGGCCGACGCGCAGGGCCGCGCCCGGGTGCCGATCATGGTGCCGCCCGGCGCCCAGCTCGCCGAGAAAATCGCGGTCAGCGCCGACGGGCAGTCCGCGAGCGAGCCGCTCGACCTGAAGGTGCCCGAGGCCAAGCGGGTGGCGCTGATGCCGCTGCCGGCGGCCATCCCCTCCGACAGCCGCCTCGCCGTTCCCGTGCACCTGTTCGTGGCCACGCCCGACGGCAAGCCCGACACCGCCGCGCAGGTGGCGTTCACTGTCACTGCCGGCACGATCAGCGCTGCCCGCCACGTGGGCAACGGCGTGTACGAGGGCGTCTACACGCCGCCGAACGGCTCGTCGTCGGCGCAGGCCACGCTCTCGGCCAGTCTCACCGACCGGCCGCAGGCGCAGACGGCCTCGCTGCCGATCAACCTCGTCGGCACCCGGCCCGCCAACGTGTCGCTCACCGCCGAGCCGAGCTTGCTCCCCGCGGCGGCCGAGGGCTTCAAGGTGTTCGCCAAGGTCAACGCGCCCGATGGCAGCGGCATCGGTGGCCGCACCGTCACCTTCGGCGCCAGCGGCGCCCGGGTGAAGGGCGACGTCAAAGACCTGAAGAACGGCGACTACCAGGGGCTGTTCACCACCACGGGGAGCGGGCCGGTGGAGCTCACCGCCACCGTGTCGACGCCAAGCACCGGCAACCCGATGTCGCGAGTGCTGCTCGTGCCCTCGCGCGCCCGCGTGAACAACGACGGCCTGTCCTCGTCGTTGATCACCGTCGTGAGCGTTGATGAGTTCGGTTACCCGGTGCCGAACGTCGCGGTGAGCCTGAAGCTCACCCAGGGCGACGGTGCCCTGCCCGCGAGCGCCACCACGGGTGCAGACGGCCTCGCGCAGGTTCACTACACGTCCGGTCGCAAGGCCGGGATCGTGAGCGTCGAGGCGCAGGCCGGCGACGCGGTGTCGGCGCTCTCGCTGGCGCAGGTCCCCGACGAGGTGGCCCTGCCTGGCTTGCCGATTGCCGGGAGCCGCGTCGAGGCCGCGCTGGTGAACGAGTGGGGCGCCGCCCTCGGCGAGCTGCGCATCGAGCGCGAAGGGATGCAGGGGGCGGTGATCGCCCCCATGCTGCCCACCCTCGCGGGTGGCATGAAGCCCGCGAAGGCGGCCATGAGCAGCGACCCCGCCTCGGTGAGCGCGGGCGGGAGCGTGCGGCTGCGCATCAACCTCACCGACGACCAGGGCCGCGGCGTGGCCGGCCAGAAGCTCGACTTCCTCACCTCGGCCGGCACGGTCGGGACCGTCTCCGAGGTCGGAGGCGGGGTGTACGAGGCCACCCTCACCGTGCCGGGCTCCGCGAGCGGCGACGTGAAGGTGTCGGTCGCGACGATCGACGGCGCCGTCAGCGCCTTCATGCGCGTGCCCGTCGGCGGCGCCGAGAGCGCCTGGTCGACGGAGAGCCCCTTCGCCACCCAGGCCACCGTGGATCCCTACGCCACGCCCGCGCCGGCCCCGGCGCCCACGCCCGCCCCGGCCCCGGCCCCCGCACCCACACCGGCACCGGCGCCGACCACCACGACCACGGTGTCGAAGGCGCCTGCCGCGCCGAGTGACCGTCCCTTTCTCCGCGCCCGCGTCGGCTTCACCTTCGGCTACTACAGCTACGACCAGCTCCCGCTGAGCAAGACCACCGTGCTCTTCCCGAAGGAGCTCATCCTCGACTCGGGCTCGCAGGGCGGCGCCGCCCAGGCGCGCTTCTTCATCCCCGGCGTGCCCTACGTCGGGGTGGAGGGCGCCTTCCGCGGCACGGTCTACTCGGTCGACCCGAAGCCGCTGTGCGCGGCGCTCGAGAACGAGTGTGCCGACGCGGCGCTGGTGTACGACACCGTGCTCAACACGCACGTCGTGGCCATCGGCCGCTACCCCTTCGACGTGGGCGCCAGCACCTTCCACGTGGGTGGGCGCGTGGGCTGGGGCAACAGCGACGTGCAAACCTACACGGTGAAGGAAGGCCAGGAGATCCTGCTCGACCAGCTGGCGCTGAACTCCCTCTCCCTCGGGGCGGAGCTGGGCGCGGAGATCGGCCCATCGCTGTTCCTCGCCACCACCTTCAACGAGCAGCTCGCGGGCGGCAGCACGCCCTTCAACACCGAGTTCCAGTTCGAGGTGGGCTACGCCTTCCTGCCCTTCATGTACGCGAGCCTGGCCTACGACATGTCGCTGCGGCAGATCGGCATCGAGAACCGCGACGGCGACGCCGTGGGCGAGATCACCGACACGTTCCACGGTGGCACCGCCTCGGTGGGCGTGCAGTTCTAGTCCCCGGGCTCGAGCCAGGCGGCTAGGCGCTCGCGCCAGCCCGACCAGTCCGATCCGTGAACCACGGCGCGGACGTCGATCGACTCGCCGCCGCGCACGAATCGCAGCGGCTCGCCCGGCGCCGTGCTGACCCGCCAGCCGGCCGCAGCAAGGTGCACGCCGAGGGCGCAGGCGAGGAGATCCCGGTGACGGCGCGCCTGGGCCATGGGGCTCAGCACCCGGGGACCGCGCGCCGAGAAGAGCGCGGCCAGTCGCGACGGGCTCGCGAGCAGCTCGGGAAGCTCCTCGAGGCAGCCGCGGCCGAGCCGATCGGCCCACGGCCCGAGGTCGGCACGCCAGCGCGGGAGCCACACCCGGCGGCCAACATCTTGCCAGGGAACGCGCACCAGCACCGGCACGGCGGGGTCGGCCACCGGCTGGTCGACGATCCGCACCAGCGCCGGGTGGGCGAAGAGCCCGCGGACCGTCGTTTCCACCAGCGCCTCGGGGTCGCGCACGAGGTCGAGCGCCGGTGGGCCCAGTGGAGCAGGCGCCGGCGCGCCAAGTGCCGCGATGCGCTCGTGGTCGGGCGGGTGGGTGTCCGACGCCTCCGCCTCGGCGGGCCGCACGGCGCCACGATCCTGGAAGGCACCGCGGAACCGGGCGAAGCCCTCGAGCACCGGCGGGTAGAAGCCCGCGTCGATCACCGGCATCACCTCCTGCTGCCAGTACACGTTCCACAGGGCGCCCTCGTGGCCCACCACCTGGAGGGCGCGCGCAGCGTGCGCGGCGCTCACCACGCGGGCGGCGTGGGCGTCGGCGGCGAACTCCTGCTGTCGCGAGACGAGCGCGCTCACTCCCAGGAACCAGCGCGAGTACCAGAGGAAGGGCAGGTGCAGGATCGAGCCCTCGCCGAGGCGCTCCATCGTCGCCGCGAGGGCGCGGCGAGTCCGGTAAACCCAGGGGCCCAGCCGCACGTCGCCGGCCTTGCGATGCCCCAGCTCGTGCGCCAGCACGCAGCGGAGCCCGTCGACATCGAGCACCGCTAGCAAGCCGAGGCCGATGCCCATGAACTCGCGCCGAACGAGCCCGAGTCCCTCCCGGCGCTCGCCGATGAAGGCGTTGGCCTGGGCTACCAGGTACACGTCGCGGGGCACGGGCAAGCCCGAGGCCCGCGCCACCTCGGCGACGGTGGCGAGCAGCGCCGCGGCGTGTTCATGGGGCAGCAGGGGGCCGGGTGGCGTGAATCGTTCCGAGCGCGGCACCAGCCCCCAGGCCAGGCGCGCGGCGGCCACGAGCGCGACGATGCCGCCCAGCGACGGGGCGCCCCGGTAGGCGAAGTCGAGGTACGGCACCGCGAGCAGCCCGGCGAGCAGCCCGAGCGCGAGCAGCCAGAAACCCGCGTAGAGCGCGACCGCCTGCACGGCGCGGCGACGGAGGGAAGCGGCGTCGGTCACGGCGGCCACGTGTAGGCAGCGTGGGACACGAGGCCCTGGAGTGGATCGCTCGCCTCCGCCTCGCGACGGAGCCGCTCGGCCTCGCCTGGGCGCAGGCTCGGCTGTCGAGAACGTGCCAGGTAACAGGCAGCTTTCTCGGCTGGCAGCAGGCGATGGAACTGGCGCCCCGTGCGCTGGCCGC
>VGRQ01000233.1 GCA_016875315.1 Deltaproteobacteria bacterium
TGGGTGCCCGCCGCCCCGCCGGTCACCGCCACCCCGGCCGCGCCGCCGGCCCCGCCACCCCAGCAGAACGTGGTCGACGTGGCCCACCAGGGCGGCACGATCATCGTCTCGGTGCAGAACGGCGCCGGCCAGCCGGTGGCCGCGCTCGTCACCCTGCTCGGCGAGGGCCGCAAGTTCACCACCGGTCCCGACGGCATCGGCTCGGAGAAGGTGCCCGCCGGCACTATCGAGCTCTCGGCCTGGGCCGAGGGCTACCGTCCCACGCGCGCCACGGTGGTGGTGGAGAAGGGACAGAAGGCCCAGGTGTCGCTCACGCTGGAGCCGTCGCGCGTGGTGGTGCTCGCCGACCGCGTGGACATCCGCGACAAGATCTTCTTCGAGTTCGACAGCGCGGTGATCACCGCCGACAGCTTCCGCATCCTCGACGACCTCGCCGCCACCCTCGACAACCACGTGGAGATCGAGCTCCTCGAGGTGCAGGGCCACACCGACGACCAGGGCGCCGAGGACTACAACCAGAAGCTCTCCCAGAGCCGGGCCGAGGCCGTCCGCGACTACCTCGTGAAGTCCGGAATCGCCGGGGATCGCCTGGTGGCCCGGGGCTACGGCGAGTCGCAGCCCCTGCAGCCCGGCACCTCCGAGGAAGCGCGCGAGGTGAACCGCCGCGTGGCCTTCAAGATCCTCAAGGGCACGCGGTACCCCGAGGCGCCCCCGGCCGAGCGGGAGCAGAAGGGGCCGCGCAAGAGGTTGTGACCGGGCGGGGCGGGGTGATACACCGCGCGGGCCCCGTCCCCTCACCCGAGAACTTTCCATGGCCGACCTTCACATCCCGGCGATGATCGAGCGCGCCGCGCAGCGCGACCCCAGCGCCCCAGCCTTCCGCAGGAAGCAGGACGGCGCGTGGGTCGACGTGCCGTGGAAAGACGTCCAGCCGCGCATCGCCGCCATCGCGGCCGGCCTGCTCACCGCCGCCGACCTGCCCGACGGCGCCCGGGTGAGCATCATCGGCAACACCACGATGGACTGGGTGATCCTCGACTTCGCGGCCATGTCCGTCGGACTCCAGACCGTGCCGGTGTACGCGAGCCTGCTCCCCGAGGAAGTGGGCTTCATGCACGCCGACCCGCAGGTGCGACTGGTGGTGGCCGAGAACGCCGCCCAGGTGGCCAAGGTGCGGGCCATGCGGGGCGGCTTCCGCTTCTTCGAGAAGGAGTACGGTGCCGACCAGGTGCCCCTGCTCGGCCGCATCGTCGTCGTCGATCCCACCGGCCTCGAGCCCGCCGACGACTGGGAGAGCCTCGCCGACCTCGAGGCCCGGGGCGTGGCCCGCCTCCCCGAGCTGCGCGAGGAGATGGCCCGGCGGCTGGCCAAGGTCCAGCGCTCCGACATCGCCACCTTCACCTACACCTCGGGCACGACCGGCCCCCCCAAGGCGGTGATCCAGACCCACGACAACATGCTCTCCCTCGTCGAGAACATCGAGGAGGTCGACATCTTCGGCCCGGCGGTGCGCGAGGGCGGCCTGTTCCTGTTCCTGCCGCTGGCGCACTCCTTCGGCCGCCTCATCGAGCTGGCGGGGCCCTACTTCGCCACGCCGCTGGTGTTGTCGTCGGTGCCAACGCTGGCGGCCGACCTCCTCGGCTCGCGCCCGGGCTTCTTGCCCGCCGCGCCGCGGGTGTACGAGAAGATGAAGGGAAAGGTGGATGGTGGCGTGGCCGCGTCGCCGCCGGTGCGCCAGAAGATCTTCGCCTGGGCGATCGGCGTCGGCAAGGAGACCATCCCCTACGTCACCACCGGGCAGCCGCTCCCGGCCTGGCTCGCCTTCCGGCGCGCCATTGCCGACAAGCTGGTCTTCTCCAAGGTGCGCGCGAAGATGGGCCTCGATCGCTGCGCCGTGCTGCTCTCGGGATCGGCGCCCCTCCGTGCCGACGTGCACGAGTTCTTCCTGGCGCTGGGCTTCAACCTCATCGAGGCCTACGGGCTCACGGAAACCTGTCCCGGGCTCACCGCGAACCGCCCCGGGCGCATGAAGATCGGCACCGTCGGCCAGCCCATCAAGGGCGTCACCATCAAGGTGGCCGACGACGGCGAGGTGCTGGCCAAGGGGCCCAACATCACCTCGGGCTACCTCAACCGCCCCGACGCCACGGGCGAGGCCTTCGATGCCGACGGCTGGTTTCACACCGGCGACCTCGGCAGCGTGGACAGCGAGAACTTCCTCACCATCACCGGTCGCAAGAAGGAGCTGTTCAAGACGAGCTTCGGCAAGTACATCGCGCCGGTGAAGATCGAGGCACGACTCAAGGCGGTGTCGTTCGTCCAGGAGGCGGTGCTGATCGGCGACGGGCACCACTACTGCGTGGCGCTCTTCTCGCTCGACCCCGAGAACTTCGGGGAGTGGGCGCAGCGGGAGGGCATTCCCGCCGAGCCCGGGCACGCGCGCGTGCGCCAGGTGATCGAGGCGCACGTCGCGGCGGTCAACGGCACCCTCGCGAGTTTCGAGACGGTGAAGTACTTCGAGGTCGTCCCCGGTCCCTTCTCGGTCGATGGCGGCGAGCTCACCGCCAGCCTGAAGGTGAAGCGCAAGGTCGTGTCCACCAAGTACGCGCACCTGATCGACGACATGTACGCCCGCAAGGCCCCCGGGGCGGAGTAGTCGAATCCCGGCCGCGGGGCTGGCCGGGGCCGCCCTCTAGAAACGCCCGGAGTCGAGGAACCCGACCACGCGATCCAGCACCCGGGGCGCCATGATCGTCATCGTGTGCTGCACGTTCATCACGAGGAAGTCCTTCGCGCCGTCGTGACGTGCCTCGTCGACTCGCACGGTGCCATCGTTGTCGTCACCGAGCATGGGGTTGAGGCCGCGCGCGGTGCCGGTGCCGCCGGTGAGGATGCCGACCTCGCCCGGGGGGAGTGGCCAGGGCTCGGGGACCCCGGGGAGGATCTGCCCGAAGGGATCCCAGCCGAAACGGTGGACGGGCAGGGCCCGGCGGGCGTACGCGGCGGCCACGGCCCCGCGGTTGGGCGGGGACACGAGCACGGCGCGGGTGAGCGCGGGGAGATCGTGCTGCGCCCAGGCCACGCGGGCGAGCACGCCGCCGTAGGAGTGGGTGACGAGGTCGATGCGAGCGCCTGGGTGTCGCGAGGCCAGGGCACGCACCGCCGCGGCGGCGAGCGCCGCGTTGTCCTCGATGGCGCGCAGGTGGTAGCCGAAGGTGGGCAGCGACACGTCGCCGTAGCCGGCGGCACGGAGCCGTCGCGACACCCACCACATCGCCGCCCCGGTGCGCAAGAAGCCGTGGAAGCAGACGGCAACGCGCTTGTCGCTCATCCCCCGACCCGGGCCACCACGCGCGCCGAGTCGCGCTCCAGCTCGACGACGAGGAGCGCCTCGTCGATGGTCACGCAGGCCACGCGCACGGGACCCTCGCCCGACACGAAGGCCAGCTCTTCCACGTCCTCGGCGTCGTCACCGGTCAACAAGGGGAACGGCTTGCCCAGGTCGCCGTCTCCAGGGAGAAAGGCGGCCATGGCCATCGACAGGTCGCGATCGGCCACCGGCTCGCGCGTCCAGGCCACCCACCAGCCGCCGTCGACGGCGCGGAGGTCGAGGCCCCCCACGTGCTGGCCGGCGTCGACGCGCATCGGCTCCCGGTCGCGACCGAGGCGCATCAGGCGAAAGCCCTTCTCCTCGGGTTTCACCCAGGCAATGCCCACCTCCTCGGTGCTCACCGGCCCAGCGGCAAAGCGGCGGCCGGGAAAGTCGGGCGGCGCGGTGACGGCGCGACCGATGCCGTCGGGCTCGATCACCATGATGGTGCCGCCCTTGCTGTGCACCACGGGGTTGGCGCGGTCGCAGAAGCCCCGGATGGTGCTGGCCGGCGCGCGCAGCCGCTCGGCGAGGCCGGCGGGCCCCCAGCGGTGCACAGACAGCAGGCCTCGGCCGATGCCGTAGATGAAGAAGCCGTCGCCATCGGCGACGAAGTTCGGGAGCACGGCGGGGGTGTAGCCGAGGCGGATGGTCTTCCCGCTGCCCACGATGCCCTCGGCGGTGGCCTCGAACACCACCAGGTCGGTGCCACCGGGCTTCTCCACGAGGAAGACGACGAGAAAGCCGCCCGTGGCCGGGAGCAGCGCGCGGGCGCGGACCGTCGAGGCATCGACCGCGACCGGGTGGGCGGTCCCGTCGGCATCTCGCGGACCAGGCCGAGTGCCAAGGTCGCGGATGGCGAGGCGGAAGACCTCGTCCTCGTCGCCCTCGGCGTTGGGCCAGAGGACGCCCACCCGGCCGAGAGACTGGGCCACCGCGGGATCGTCCACGTGGATGTCGACCGTCTGCGCCACGGCCGGCGGCGGGCGGATGCCCCCGTGGATGTGGTCGGACAGCTGCTCGTCGAGCACGGTGTCGGTGAGATCGGCGCCGTCGAAGACGGTCGTGTGGTCGAACACGGCACCGGTGAGATCGGCGCCGGAGAGATCGGCACCCTCGAGCTTGGCGCCGATCACGCGCGCGGTGCGGAGCGTGGCGCCACCGAGGCGCGCGGCGCCGAAGTCGGCATCCTCGAGGTTGGCGGCGTCGAGGTTGGCGCCACTGAGGTCGGCCTCCCTCAGCAGCGCGCCCAGCAGGTCGGCGCTCTGCAGATCAGCGCTGTTGAGCTTGGCCTCGCCGAGATCGGCGTGGTCGAGTTGCGCGCCTCGAAGGGTGGCCTCGCGCAGCTTGGCGCCGTGCAGCCGCGCGCGAGTGAGGGTGGCGCCGCCGAGGTCGGCCTCGCCGAGGTCGGCGCCGCCGAGCTCCGCCTCGCTGAGATCGGCCCCCCCGAGGTACGCCTCGCGCAGCTTCGCCTTGATGGCAACGGCGCCCCGGAGCTTCGCCCCCGTGAAATCCGCGCCGACGAGCGTGGCCTTGCTAAGGTTCGCGCCGGTGAGGTCGGTGCCCGAGAAGTCGGCCTTCTCGAGATTCGCGCCGGAGAGGTCGACGCCCGCCAGCGACAGGTTGGCAAGATCGGCAGCGAAGAGGTCGAGGGTCACGCGCTGGCCGCGTTTCGCGTTGAACTCCGCGACGTTCTGTTCCATCAGCAGGTCGAGCAGGGACAAGCAGCCTCCACCGGGTTGCGCTGCGGCGGCTGCGGTGACACCCTTGCGCGGTGTCGATTCCCGCCCGCCCGCCGTCGCGTGAACGCCCCCGGGCGGCCCGCCGTCTAATGGGCCACGCCCCCCGGAGCCACCCGTGAGCACGGGCAATCCGCCCGAGAACCCGAGCATCGGCCCCTGGCTCCCGCGCCACCTCGTGGAGCGGCGCTCACCCTTGCCCGATCCCGGCGCCGAGGAGGTGTTCGTCGGCACCTTGTTGCGCCTCGACATCCGCGACTTTTCCACCCGGCCCGACCGGGTGCTGGGCGACTCGCGGGCGCGCAAGCGGGAGCGCGCCGCGGCAGAAGACCTGGCCGAGGCCGTCGAGGACGCCTTCCGCCCCATCTTCTACGCCGTGGACCGCCACGGCGGGAGCGTCGCCAGTCTCGAGGGCGACGCGGTGCTCGCGCTCTTCCGCGGCCCGGGCCACCCCCTCCGGGCCCGCTCGGCGATGGACGACGTCCTGGCGGTGCGGCCCGCCCTGCACGCAGCCGTCGCGACAGGCGAGATCCACGCGCTGCAACTGGAGGGCGGCGAACAGCGCCACGAGCTGATCCATGGCCCGGCGCTGCTCGCGCTCGAACGCCTCGAGGAAGACAGCGCAATCGTGGCCATCGGCAGCGCCGAGGACGGGCCCGCCTCGGGCGGCTTCTGCACGCCTCCCGACGACGTGCTCCTCCGCTTCGTGCCCCCGCCCCTGCGTGGCCTGGCGCCGCCGGCCCCGGTTCACCGCCGGGTGGTCGCCTGCTTCGTGGCCGCCCCGGTGGCCGACGCCCCCGCGCTGTACCGCGCGCTCGCCGAGGAGTCGGAGACACACGGCAACCTGCTGCTGAAGGTGCGCGCCGAGGGGGAGAACGTGGTGTGCCTCGTCCTGACCGGCGCCCCTTCTGCCCAGGAAGACGACGGGCTGCGGGCGCTGCAGCACGCGGTGTCGGTGCGCAACCGGCTCGTCGACACCGAGAACGTGAAGCCGCGCCTCGCTCTCGTCGACGGGACCGTGCTGGCGCTCGTGCTCGGCGACGGGTCGCGCCTGGCCTGGGACGTGGTGGGCGACGCGGTGAACGTGGCCTACCGCCTGCTCGGCGAGGCGCGCCCCGGGGAGGTGCTCGCGGCCTCCACGCTCGTCGATGGCGTGCGGGAGGCGGTCGCCGGGCCCTCGCAGGCCGTGACCGTGCGCGGCAAGACCCGCCCGATCGCCGTTCGACGGGTAACGGGCATGGCCATCGTGCGGCGAGAGACGCCGGACGGTATCTACCCCCGTCGCAAGGAACTCGCGCAGTTCGACGCGATGATCACCAGCAACCGCCCGGTCGCTGTCGTGGCCGCCGCTGGCATGGGCAAGCGCTACCTCTGGCAGGAGTGGTCGGCGCGCAACCCCGGCTGGCGGGTCTTGCGTGCAACCTGTCGCGACCACGGTGCCATTCGCCCGATGCAGCCCCTCGTGGGGCTGGTGCGGCGGCTCGGGGGCGACGCGCCCACGCGCGCGGCCCTCGTCGCCACGCTCTCCTCCCTCCCCGGCATGGACGACCGAGCCACCGCCGTGCTCGACGCCTTCGTCAACGCGGGCGCTCCACAGATCGGGGCCGTCAACGCCGCCCTGCGACAGCTGATCGGCGGGCTGGCCGCCGAGGGGAAATGCCTCCTCGTCGTGGAGGACATCCAGTGGGCCGACGCCGACGTGCTGCAACTTCTGTCGCGACTCATCTCCGACACGCCAAGGGCGCCGCTCCGCGTCGCCGTCACCGCACGCCCGCGCACTGCCCTCCCCGCGGGGGTGGCATTGATCGAGCTCTTGCCCATCCCGCTGGACGCCGCGCGCGCGCTGGTCGAACAGCTCGCCGGCGATTCGCCGCTGAGCCCAGTGGTCGCGGACCGCATCGTCCGCCGGGCGGCAGGATCGCCACGAGAGATCGTCGCGCTGGTCGACGCGGCGCGGCGGGGCGAGGACGACCTTCCCGAGTCGCTGGAGTCCTGGTACGCGGCACGCATCGACGCACTCGACGCGCCTGCCCGCGAGGTCCTGGAGCGCGCCGCGATCCTCGGGCGAACGGTAGACCGGGGCCTCCTCCGGCGCCTCGCCGCCGACGTGCCTCGCGCCGAGGACGGTCTCCGGGCGCTGTTCGACGCGCGCCTGCTGGCCTCCGACGACGCGGGGTCGCGAATCGCCTTCGATCGCGAGGCCACCCGCGAGATCGCCTACATGCGCATGACCTCGGCCCGCCGGCGCCAGTTGCACACCCGCGTGGGACGGGTGCTCCAGGCGCGCTCGAGCGCGGGCAGTCCCGTCGCCCCCGAGGTGCTCGCCTGGCACCTCGCCCGGAGCGACGCGCCGGCCGAGGCGCTGGCTCCCCTGGTGGAAGCCTCGCGGCGGGCGCTCGCCCACGGGCGCCCCCGGCTGGCGCTCTCCCACGCGGAGCAGGCCGCCCGGATCGCGCGGAGTCACCGGCCCGAGGCGCTCCCCGAGGTGCAACGCTCGCTCGGCGACGCGATGCTGGCCCTCGGGCGCGGCGACCTCGCGCTCGAGGCCTTCAAG
>VGRQ01000234.1 GCA_016875315.1 Deltaproteobacteria bacterium
GGAGCTAGGGCACCCGGTCGCCGGGGCGTAGCCGGGCGCCGTTCATCCAGTCGCGACCACTTACCGCCTTCTTCCCGGGCACTTGCACCTCCAGGAGCTCGATCGCGCCCTCGCCGCAGGCCACGCGAGCCCCGTCGAGCAGGGTGCCGGGCAGGCCCGCGCCCGCGACTGGCCGCGCGCGGAGCACCTTGAGGTTGCCGCTGGCCGTCCCCGGCCAGCGGGAGAGCCCGCGCACCTGCCGGTCGATCTCCACGGCGGTGCGCGTCCAGTCGAGGCTGGACATCTCGCGGTCGAGCATCTTCGCGTAGGTCACCCCCACCTCGGGCTGGGGACAGGGGACGATCCCGTCGAGGCGCGCGAGCGTGTCCACGAGCAGCTCCGCGCCCATCGGCGCGAGGCGGTCGTGGAGCTGGCCCGAGGTCTCCTCGGCGCCGATCGGGGTGCGGCGCTGGAGCAGGATGTCGCCGGTGTCGAGGCCCTCGGCCATCTGCATCGTGGTGATGCCGGTCTCAGCGTCGCCCGCGAGGATCGACCACTGGATGGGCGCCGCGCCGCGCCACCGCGGCAAGAGCGAGGCATGCACGTTGATGCAGCCGCGCCGCGGTGCCTCCA
This sequence comes from Deltaproteobacteria bacterium, assembly GCA_016875315.1. Lineage (GTDB taxonomy): Bacteria > Myxococcota_A > UBA796 > UBA796 > SXON01 > SXON01. Next base: position 613 of record VGRQ01000234.1, read on the forward strand.
GGAGCGCGAGGGGCAGGATGCGACCGTAGGCCACCACCACCGCCACCTCGGCGTCGAGCGCGGCGAACTGGCCGGGAAAGTCTCCGGATTTGAGCTTGGTCGGCTGGTACACGGGCACGCCGAGCTCGCGGGCGCGTACCACCGTGGGCGGCGAGGCCATCGACTGCCCTCGGCCCACCGGCTTGTCGGGCTGGGCCACCACGGCGCAGATCTCGTGGCCTGCCTCGTGGATCGCGTCGAGCGTGGGCACCGCGAAGTGGGGGGTGCCGAGGAAGGCCACCCTCATCCGTCGTACTCGGCCGTCCCGTCGATGCGCACCTTCACCCGCTGGCGCTTCTGCAGGTAGCGGCCCTTCTTCATGCGCGACACCCGGTCGAGGATCACCGTGCCCTCGAGGTGATCCATCTCGTGCTGCACCACGATGGCGTCGTAGCCCTCGAACCACTTCTGGTGCGGCTTTCCGTCCTCGTCGAGGTAGCGCACGTGTACGCGGCGCGGCCGCGAGATGTTCTCCTCGAAGTCGGGCACCGAGAGGCAGCCCTCCTCGTACACCATCTTGTCGGCGCTGGTCTCGATCACCTGGGGATTCACCAGCGCGAGGAAACGGGGGTTTGTGGGGCGACCGTCGTCGTCTTGTTCGCTGGTGGAGTTGCCGGGATCCACCACGATCACCCGGCGGAGGTCGCCCACCTGCGGGGCGGCGAGGCCCACGCCGGGCGCCGCGTACATCGTCTCGGCGAGGTCGCTGACGAAGCGTCGCAAGTCCGCGCCGAACTCGCCGGGGCCCACCGGGCGACACTTCTTCGCGAGGATCGGGTGGGGCACCGTGAGGATGTGCAGGACCGCCATGGGCCGCGGCTATCCCCGCCGTCGCCACCCCGCACCGCGCCCGGGTGCGGCAGCGCGTACCCCGTCTTACGCGCGCGCCCCCCTGTCACCCTGTACGCTGAGGACCCCTGCATGTACTTCGGACGCATCCCCCGGTTCAGCCCCTCCTTCTCGCCCGCCGAGGCGCTGGTCACCGCGCGCACGCTAGTCAAGAAGCCAGATGATGTCGCGACGGTTCACGAGTTCGAGAACACCTTCGCAGGTTTCATCGGGGCCCGTTTCGGCGTGATGACCCCGTCGGCACGTTTCGCCTTCTACCTGATTTTGAAGGCGATGGGCCTGCGCGCGGGCGACGAGGTGGTGATCCCCGCGCTCACCTACTTCGCCATCCCCTCGATGGCGGCGGCGGTGGGCATCAAGCCGGTTTTCGCCGACGTGGGCAAGCGTACCCACGTGCTCGACCCGGCGGCCTTCGAGGCCGCGATCACCCCGCGCACCCGGGCGGTGGTGCCCACCCACCTCTACGGCACCCCCTGCGACATGGACCCGATCCGCGAGATCGCGAAGAAGCACGGGATCAAGGTGATCGAGGACTGCGCCCAGAGCACCGGCGCCCGCTACCGGGGCACGCGCGTGGGCAACCTCGGCGACGCCGCCTACTACACGTTTGGGCTCACCAAGAACATCACCACGCTCTCGGGCGCGATGATCACCACCAACGACCCGGCGGTGGCCGCGTCGGTTCGCGCCGACATCGAGGCCACCACCCACGGGCCGCAGGAACGCGCCGTGAAGGAGGCCGCCACCGGCCTCGCGATGATGTTCGCCACGCACCCCTTCGTGTACCCGTGGACGCTGCACCCGGCGATCGTCGTCGGCAACCGGCTCGGGAAGGACCCCATCCACGAGCGATTCGGCGAGGCCGAGGTGCGCTACGACGGCGTGCCCACCTCCTTCCAGAAGGCCCGGCCCCGCGCGGTGCAGGCAGCCGTGGGCATGAAGCAGATCGAGCGCATCGAGGCGCTCAACGGCGCGCGCATTCGCAACGGCCGCGCGCTCGACGAGGCGCTGGCCAACGTGGATGGCATCCTCACCCCCGAGTACCCGGCCGGCGCCGAGCCCATCTACATGAGCTTCGTCATCCACCACCCGCGTCGTGACGCACTCATGGTGGAATTGCGCAAGCGCGGCGTCGATACCACGGTGGGCTACATGTCGGACTGCTCCGACCACGACCTGTTCGCCGAGTACCGGCGGCCGCAGCCGAACGCGGCCGCCATCATGCGAGAGCAGCTTCACATCCCGGTGCACCCGCGGATGGACGACAAGGACACCCGCCACATCGCCGAGGCCGTGCGCCAGTCGGTCCGGGCGGCCGGGTGACGGCCAGCCGCGCCCTCTTCAAGTCAGCCGTGGGCGCGGCGCGATTCCGCTTGACCGGGTGCCGGGCGCCCTTGTCGGTGGCCCTGTGTGTCACCCGCCGCTGCGACGCGAGCTGTGCCTACTGTTCCATCACGAGCACCGCCTGCGACGAGCTAGGCGCCGTCGAGATCCTCGACCTCATCGACCTGCTCGCCGACCGCGGCGCCGCGCGCTTGAACTTCGTGGGCGGCGAGCCGCTCCAGCGTCGCGAGCTGCCTGACTTCGTGCGCCGCTGTCGCGACCACGGCCTGTGGACGGTGGTGGAGACCAACGGCCACGCGCTGCCCAGGCGGGTCGACGAGCTTCCCGTCTCGCGCTTCATGGTGTCGCTCGATGGCAGCGAGGCGGTTCACGACCGGCTCCGCGAGCCGGGGAGCTTCCGGCTGGCGGTGGCGGGTATCCGCGCGGCGCGGGCCGCCGGTCACAACGTGGGCACCGTCACCGTGCTCACGCGCCACAACCTCGACGACGTGCCGCTGGTGCTGGCCATGGGGCGAGAGCTTGGTTTCGATGCCACCTTCTCCGTTCTCGATGTCCACGCGAGCAAGGCGGCCCGCAGGGCCCGGCCCGACCCCAGCGCGCTCCGGCGTACCTTCCGCTGGCTGCTCGAGGCCCGTGCCGAGGGCCAGCCGGTGGCGATGAGCGAGAAGTGCCTGCGCTACCTCATCGAGTGGCCCGACTACGACGCATTCCGCGCCCCGTCCCCGCACGAGGATCTCACGTGCATGGCCGGGCAGGTGTCCTGCGCCATCGACGCCGACGGCGGGGTGTACGCCTGCGCGCCGCGGATGGGAACGAGCCCCGTGGGCAACGTGCGCACCGATGGCTTCGATGCCGCCTTCGCGCGCCTGCGCGACAATGACTGCCGCGCGTGCGTGGCAACCGCCTGCACCGAGTCGAGCTTCCTCTGCAACCTCAACAAGCCGGCGGTGCTCGAGGTGGCGCGCGTGGCGTCGCGTCGCGTCGTTTCTCACGGCCTGGTAGGAGCCCCCCGATGAAGATGGGTCTACGCAGCTACGCGCGGGTCGCGCAGGGTTTCCTGACGCGAAAAGTACCGGTATATGCCCACTATGGCATTACGCACCGCTGCAACCTCACCTGCAAGATGTGCGGCATCTGGCGCTACGGCAACCGGAAGGAGGAGCTGGAGCTGCCGCAGATCCAGATGATGGCGGAGCGGATGCGTCGGCTCGGGGTGGTGCAGCTCAGCATTGGTGGCGGCGAGCCCTTCGCCTGCGACTACCTCGAAGAAGCCGCGAAGTGTTTCGCCGACCAGGGACTCAACACCCGCGTGCTGACCAACGGCGTGGGCGTGTCCGAGGCCCGGCTGCGCAAGTGCGTCGACTACGGCGTGACCAGCTTCTCGATCTCGCTCGACAGCCTCTACCCGGCCCGCTTCGACTACATCTGCGAGAAGGAGGGGAGCTGGGAGGAGGCGGTGCGCTCCATGACCACCATCGGGCAGCTGGTGAAGGGCACCAAGGGCCTGCCCTCCATCAACTGCGTGGTGAGCAACCTCAACCTCGAGGAGCTGCCGAGCATGGTGGAGTTCGCCGCCACCATCGGCTTCCACATCTCGTTCTTGCCCATCGAGCTGCTCGCCGACCCGAAAGACGGCGTGCGCAACTGGGAGGGCCGCTTCGTTCGCTACCGCCCGGAGATGGGCGTCAACGTTGCCGACTCGCCGGAGGTGGTGCAGGATCGCATCGACCGCGCCTACGAGAAGTTGTTGTCGATGAAGAAGGCGGGCTGGCCCATCCTCAACAGCACGCCCTACCTCGAAGCCAGCCGCATGTACCTGAAGACCGGGCGCTTCCCCGCCGAGGGTTGCGACGCGGGACGGCTCTACTTCAGCGTGTCGCCCAACGGCCAGTTCGCCATCTGCCACCGCACCCTCCACCAGCACAAGTCCTTCCTCGACCCCGACTTCGAGGCGTACTTCCACTCCGCGGCCTACGAGCGAAAGCGGCTGCTGGAAGCGGGCAGTTGCGAAGGCTGCATGCGCGCCTGCTGGATCGACAACAGCTTCATGTTCCGTACCATCGAGGGCTTCTTCGAGGCCTCGACCATGGCGCTCAAGCAGCGCGTGACTGATCCCGCGCCCTGGGACGAGGCGCGCAAGTGGGCCAAGTACGACCAGGTGGAGATCGTCCCCCACGTCGCGAAGTAAGCGACCGGTTAATCGCCGCCGCCCGTGCGGAACGTCCTCGCCATCGCCCGCCGTGAGCTGGGCACCTACTTCGACTCGCCGCTGGCCTACGTGATCGTCACCATCTACGCGGTGCTGGTGGGTGGCTTCGCGCTCTGGTTCGACGACCTCTTCGCGGCCGGCGTGGTCTCCCTGCGCAGCGTGTTCTTCTGGAGCGCGCTGTTCCTCGTGCTCCTGGTGCCGGCCGTCACCATGCGGCTCTTCGCCGAGGAGTACCGCACCGGCAGCATCGAGCTGCTCGCCACCTTCCCCATCACCGAGGGCGAGCTGGTGCTCGGCAAGTGGCTGGCGGCGGTGTCGCTGGTGGGCATCGGCATCCTCGCCACCCTCAGCTACGCGCTCACCCTCGCGGTGCTGGGCGTGCCCGAGGGCGCCGGCGCGGGCAACTTCCTCGTGCGCCTGGTCAACGAGTCGGGGCTCGACCCGGGCGAGGTGGCCTGCGGCTACCTGGGGCTCCTCTTGCTCGGCGCCGCCATCGCCGGCCTCGGCACCGCCGCGAGCGCGCTGACGAACTCGCAGATCGTGGCCTTCCTCGGCGCGCTGGTGGTGTCGTTGTTTCCCTTCGCGCTGGGATCTTTCCTCGACAAGGTGCCGGCGGGCCTGGTGCCGCTGGCGCAGTTCCTCGCGCTCAACACCCACTTCAACAACCTCGCGCGCGGCGTGATCGACCTGCGCGACCTCGTGTACTGCGGCAGCGTGGCGGCGCTGGGCCTGCACGTGGCGGTCTACGCGCTCGAGCGAAGGCGGCTCGGATGACGCGGCGCGCGCTGCTCGGCAACGCCACGCTCCAGATGGTGCTGACGGTGCTGATCATCGTCCTCGCCAACGCCTGGATCGCCAACCACTTCTTCCGGCTCGACCTCACCCGCGACCGGCTCCACAGCCTCGACGACGCGAGCAAGGCGATCGCCGCCAAGCTCGAGCGGCCGCTCTCGGTGCGGGTGTACTTCACGCGGGGCCTGGAGGCGCCCTACAACAACCACGAGCAGGTGGTTCGCGACAAGCTCGGCGAACTACAGGCCTACTCCGCGGGGAAGATGCAGGTTGCCGTGGTCGACCCGTCTTCCGACAAGGCCCTGGTCGAGGAGGCGCAGAAGTACGGCCTCACCCCGCTGCAATACACCGTCCGTGAGGAAGATCGCGCCGAGTTGCGCACGGTGTGGATGGGCGCGGTGCTGGTGTACGGCGACCGCACCGAGGTGCTGCCGGCGCTCACCAACCTCGCCTCGCTGGAGTACGACCTCGCGGCGGCGATGCACCGCTTGCAGCAGAAGGTCGAGGACAAGCCGGTGATCGCCTACTCCATCGGCCACGGCGAGCCCGACCTGTCCAAGCCGGACGGTCCCATGCGGGCACTGGTCGAGGGCGTGGGACGAAAGGCCTTCCTCGTCCCCGTCGAGCTCGGCGGGGCCGGGCTGCTCGCCGAGGAGATCGACGCGCTGCTGGTGATCGGGCCCCAGTCCACCCTGCCCGACCGGGCGCTCTACCAGATCGACCAGTTCATCATGCGGGGCGGGGCGGCGGCCCTGTTCGTCACCAGCATCCGTCCCGACATGCGCACCCTGCGCACGCTCCGGGTGTCGAGCGGGCTCGAACCGCTGGTGGGTCACTACGGCGTCAAGGTCAATCGCGACCTCGTCATCGACCGCGTGGAGAACGGCGCGATGCGCTTCCCCGTGCGCGTGGGCAACAAGACGGGCACCCGGGAGATCAACTACCCCCTCATCGTGCGCGCCTCGGCGCTCTCGCGCGAGTCGGTGCTCACGGGCGGCTTGCAGTCGATGCTGTTCCCCTTCGCCAGCACGGTGGAGGTGGCGAGCGACCTGTCGCCCGACGTCCGGGCGGAAGTGCTGGCCCGGTCCTCGCCCTCCTCGGGGGCCATCCAGGGGCTCAAGCAGCTCGATCCCCAGCAGTTCGAGGCGATGTTGTCGAGCGAGCGGCGGGGGCCGCACGATCTCGCGGTGGCGATGACCGGCGCGTGGCGCAGCTTCTTCGAGTCGCGGCCCGTCCCCGAGCCGAGCGACGAGGTGCCCGACGAGCAAGACGGGATCGGTCCGGAGGCCGCGCTGAGCGTCGAGGGCACCAACACCCGGATCCTGGTGGCCGGGAGCGCCGACGCGGTGGCCAACAACAGCACCTTCATGCTCAACGTGTGCGACTGGCTCGTTCAAGACACGGCGCTGGTGGGCATCCGCAGCAAGACGGCGACCGTGGCCAGCCTGCGCCCCACCACGCCGGGCGAGCGCAGCGGCTGGCGCGCCGTAAACCTCGCGGCGGGGCCGGCGCTCCTCTTGCTCTACGGTGGCCTTCGCCAGCTGCGCGCCCGTCGCAAGGGGGCCCGGTGACGCTCACCCGCAAGAGCCTCGCCATGCTCGGCGTTGCCGGGGTGCTCGCGGGGCTCAACGCCCTCGACCTGGGCGAGGCGGTGGCCGAGGGCGAGCCCCTGCCCACGCTGCCCGCCGTGAGCGCCGACGCCGCCACGAAGATCACCATCGGCGACCAGATCAACGTGCTCACCCTGGAGCGCGACGGCCCCGACTGGCGGCT
>VGRQ01000235.1 GCA_016875315.1 Deltaproteobacteria bacterium
CTCGCAGGGGCCGGAACGCCAGCGCGATCGGCGGGCTCCGGACGCGCCGTCGAGCGCGAACGCAGCCGCGCCGCCTTCAACGCGACGACATGATCCTTCGCGAACTCGATCAGCTCGTCGAACCTGGGGGCCAGCTCGCCATCGGCGTCCAGGGCGCGCCGCCGGTAGTCGCCGATCCAGTCGAGGACCTCGTAGGGGTCGTCGCTGGTGTCGATCATCCGGCGCTCGGCGGTGAAGTCGAAGGCGGCGGACATCAGTCGCTCCGGCCGCGCCGCGCACGGAGGTCGGTGACGCGATCGTCGATCGCCTCGATGATGTCGAGGGTCCGGAGGCGCACGGTCGGCGTGAGGGGCCCGGTGAGCGCGTCCGTCTGTTCCGCGCGGATCGAGCGCAGGTCGGAGAGGTCGTCGGACCCCCGAACGCGGGCGCGGAGCCGGCGGAAGTCCCTGTCGAGCTGGGCGAGCATCGCTTCGTCCTCGACGGGGAGGTCATCGCCGTCGCCGTCGTCGTCGCCGCCGTCCTCGTCCTCGGCCTCGTCGTCATCCTCGGCCTCGGCGTCCTCGGGTTCGTCGTCCTCGTCGTAGAGGGCGTCGTTGGCTTCGGTCTCCTCGTCGTCGGTGTCGCCGAAGATGCGGTCGATGAATGCGTACTTGCCCATGGGATCCTCCTGTCAGGTTGGTTGGTTGAAGCTGGCTACTCGTCGTCGTCGCCGGCGAAGTCAGCGAGCTTGGCGGGGACGTGCTCGCGGAACTCGCGGTCGAAGACCCCGCCGATCACGCGATCGATCTTGGCGAAGTCGAGGATCACGTCGCCTGCACGCACAGGGCGGTTGAGGACGCGGATGCCGTCGGCCTGGAGCGCGCGGGCCGAGAGGTGCATGAGCGCGAGCACCGCGGTGGCGTCGCTGTCCACGCGGGCATCGGCGACCCGCTGCCCGAGGCGGAGGAGGACGTGGAAGGAGGGCGTGGCCCGGCCGGTCTCGAAATGGGTCAGCGTCGGGCGGGAGACCCGCAGCATCGCGGCCATCTGCGCCTGGGTGAGGCCGAGGTCGGCCCGGATCATGGCGATGCAGCGCCCGAAGAGCGTCGCGGAGTCCACGATGGGGCGGGGAGAGGCTGGGGTGGGCATGGGCGGCTTGTGGAACATCGATAGTTAGTATTACTAACCTTCGTGCGCAAGTCAAGGCCGTGGTGACGCTGGCCTGAACCGCGGGCGCGGTTCAGGGGCCGATGCCAATGCCGATGCCGATGCCGATGCCGATGATTACACGGAATCAGGCCGACACTTGAGGCATTTATATCGGTGACCTTCAGCTCGGGCCCGGTGTCCCCGCGCGAGGGGACCGTGGCGGCGAGCGGTGATGCCGCTGCGGCTATCAGCTGCCAGCTTGCTGAGTCTCCGAGCGCTGGCGGGTCGTCAGCGACGTCCCGGTGGGCGCCGCGCGGACTGCGCCGGCGGAGGGGGTGCCAGCTCGTCGTCGTCGAGACGTAGTCGGGCGCGCGCCGCGTCGGGCCCGGAGCACGGAGGCAGCAGCGTCGTCATGGCTCCGACGTTTCCGACAGCCGCTCGTCGATCCGCTCGCGCAATGCGCCCTCGCCGACCATCGCACGCGCGCGCCTGAGCTGCGCCTGCGCCTCGTTGTGCCGCCCGAGGAGGTCCAGCACGACCGCGATGTCGTACTGCGTTGGACCGTGCCTCGGGTCGCGCCGGGCCGCTTCCCGGTACGCGAAGAGGGCCAGCTCCGTCTCCCCGAGCGCCAGGCGGGCCTTGGCGAGGTTGCGGTAGATGCTCCGGTCGCGATGGCCGAGCGCGATGCCCTGCTCGAGCGCCCGCCTCGCCTCGGACGGCCGGTCCGTGCGCAGGTAGGCCAGGCCGAGGTTGTTGTGGAACCTCCCCCGCTCGGGGAACAGCCGCACCGCCTCCTCGCAGTGCCGCGCCGCATCAGCGGCCCGCCCGTCGTCGAGGGCGATCTCGCAGAGGCTCTGCTCCACGAAGGCGAGGTTGCGATCGGCCAGGCCGTCGGGGACGGGTCGGTGGAAGAACAGGCCGAGCATACCGATCGTGGCCGCCAGGGTGAGTGCCCGACGCCAGTCCCGCAGCCGCGCCGCGTCCGCCATCGCCTCGACAGCCCGGCCTGCGAGCGGCAAGCCCACAACGAGCACAGGGAGCCGGTAGCGCATCGCCACGAACGTGCCGATCACGGTCGCGCTGTACACGAGCCCGAACGACAGCGGCACTGCCAGCTCGCGCCACCGGCGCACCCCGAGCACGGCGCCGACGAGCGCGAGCGGGCCCACGACGCCGAAGCCCACGGTGGCGCATCGCAGGGTCGGAGAGCCCGCGCGTGCGTAGTCGTAGTTGCTCTCCAACGGCGCCTCGTAGGCGTTGAGGAAGTAGCCGGCCTTCGTGGTGGTGAGCCGCGCGAAGGCGACGGGGTCCTCCAGCGCGAACACCACCGCGCGCTCGGCCCACCAACGGCTGGCCTCGGAGGCGGTCACGCCCCTGCCGAGCGCCTTCGCGGCGACGTCGCGGGAGGACTCGACCAGCGACTCCTGGCCGCCCGCGAGGCCCGAGCCGAGCGGTGTCTTGAAGAAGCCATCGGCGTCCGAGTTGTTCCCGATCCACACGTTCACGCCACCGTGCGCCGTGACGAGCACGGGCTCGCCGCCGACCACGAGGTTGCGCGCGAACACCGGCGCGAGCACGAGCGTGGCACCGAGGAACCATGCTCCCGTGCGCTCGGCATGGAGGCGGGCGGGGCCGGGGCCGGCGATGCCCAGCGCCACCGGGAGCACCACGAGCAGGGGCAGCAGGTTCGGTCGCCCCGTCGCCGCGAGGGCGAACAGCGCGCCGGACGCGGCCACGGCGAGCGGAGGCGCGGGACGCCTGAGCAGCGCGAGCGCGCCGGCGGCAAGGAGCACGCACCACACCTCGCCGACGAGGTTGGCCGAGACGAACACGAGCGGGCCGTAGACGGCGGCGAGGGCGAGGGTGACGAGCGCGGCCCGGCGCCCGAAGAGGTCGTCGGCAACGCGGTAGAGGAGGGCGCAGGTCACCGTGGCCGCGGCCACCTGGACGAGGCGCACGGCGACGAGGTCGCGGCCGAGCACGGAGTAGACCAGGGCCAGGACGTAGGGGCCGAGTGGGTTGGCGGTGAAGGGCCCCTCGCCGAGGAGATCGCCCGCCGCGATGCGCTGCGCCCAGGCGTCGTAGTTCCGCTCGTCGAGCACCAGCCCGTCGAAGAACGGCGATTCGCGGAAGTCGCGGAGGTACGACAAACGGGTCGCGACGGCTACGGCGAGGAGGAGGAGGATCGCCCCCTGGGACCTCATCCGGACCGTCGCACGCGGACTCTGCGGACCCGTCGCGGCGACGCGTCCACGATATCGAGAGTGACGTGTTCGGCGTGGACAGTCTGCCCGACCACCGGAATGGAGCCCGCAAGGTGGATGCAGAGGCCCGCCACGGTGGCGAACTCGCCCTCGGGGACTCCCAGACCGATCTCGCGGTTGAGCTCGTGGAGCGGCACGTTCCCGGACACGAGCCAGGTCCCCTCGTCCTCGCGGGTGATCGATGTCCGCGGCTCGTCGTTCTCGCCGAGGATCTCACCCACCAGCTCCTCGACCAGGTCTTCCACCGTGACGAGCCCCGCCACGGAGCCCTGCTCGTCGGTGACCACCGCGAGCTGGCACCGCTCGGCCTGGAGCCTGCGGAGCAGGATTGGCGCCGGCATGGTGTCCGGCACGAAGGCGATGGGGTGCAGGAGCGCGTCGATCGTCAAGGTGGGCCCGATCACGGCCTCGGCCAGCAGGTCGCGCAGGTTCACGAACCCCACGAAGTTGTCGGGCTCGCCATCGAAGACAGGGACGCGCGTGTGGCCGGTCTTGCGCGCCACCTTCGCGATCTCCTGCACGCCGGCCTGCTTCGAGAGGGTCACCATCTCGGGGCGTGGGACCATGACCGTGTAGGCGTCGAGCGAGCTGAAGTCGAGCGCCCGCGACGCGATCTCGCCCGCGTGTCGGCCGACGGCGCCCGCCGTCGCCGCGTCTTCCACGATCTGCTGGACCTCCTCCCGGGAGAGGCGCGCCTCGGTGAACGTCGTGCGGTCTCCGAACATCCGGAGGACGAGGTTCGAGGTGCCCGTGAGCACGGTGACAACCGGGTGACCTAGCCAGGCGAGCGTCCGGAGGGGCCGCGCGACAAGGAGCGCGTAGGACTCGCCCGCGCGGAGCGCGAGCGACTTCGGCACCAGCTCGCCGAGCACGAGCGAGAGGAACGACACCCCGGCAACCACCAACCCGAGCGCCAGGTCGCTCGCGAACCGCTCCATCCCCGGCAGGCCCGCGAGAACCGGCACGAGCTCCGCGGCGAGTGACGCGCCCCCGAAGGCCGCGGCGGTCGCGCCGATGACGGTGATGCCGATCTGCACCGTCGCCAGGAAGTCCTCGGGGTTGTCGCGCAGCCGCGCGACGGCGCGCGCCGAAAGGCTCCCTTCGGCCACGAGCTCGGCGAGACGCGTCTTGCGTAGCGACCGGATGGCGATCTCGGCACCGGAGAACACCCCGTTCAGCAGGACGAGGGCGACGATGACGAGGGACTCGAAGATCAACGCCGCACCTCCAGGTACTCGGGCTTCTTCCCGACGACGATGACGCGCGAGCCGCCGGTCGTCCGGGCGACCGCCGCGTCGGCGACGCCGCTGGCTGCGTCCCACGCGATCCAGCCGTCGTCCTCGCGCTCGACCACGCGCAACCGACTGTTCGTCACGGCAAGGATCTCGTCCTTCCCGTCGCCATCGATGTCGGCACCCAGGACTCGGCTCACGTCGTTGTCGCCTGGGCTCTCGTCGAGGACGGCGGTCGCAATGCCCGCGTCTGCCCACCAGGCGAGGCGGATCTGCGCGCGCGCCTTGCGCCCGTAGTCCTTGTGCCAGCCGTCCGCGAGGACGACCTCGGGGCGGCCGTCCCCGTCGGTGTCCGCGAGGCAACCCGCGCGCACGCCGCGCGTCGTCGGGATCGCGACGCGCTGGCCCGTGCCGAGCAGGACCGATGCGTCTCCGTCCGAGGCGGTCTGGTCGCCGTAGGTGCGGCCGCGCACAAGGTCGTCGTGGCCGTCACCGTCGAGGTCGACGACGAGCCAGGTCGGGGCGGTGCGCGCCAGCGTCCACGGGGACAGGGCCCAGCCGTCGCCGGAGCGGACCGCGCGCTGGACGGTGACCGTGAATGTGTCGCCGAACCAGGCCACGAGCAGGTCGGCTCCGGCCGGCTGGATCGCCACCGGCTGCGGGCGCGACGTGTGCGGCGTGGCGACCGTCTGGGTGTCGACCGTCTGCCCCTTCATCCAGGTCCGGGTGATGGTCAGCCCGGCGTCCGGGAACGCCTTGCCCCGCCCCCAGCCGGCGAAGATCGCGTCACCGATCCCCTCGAGCACCGTGATCGCTCCGGGGGCGGGAAGGTCGCCGAGCAACCTGCCGTCGAGGTCGACGACCCGCAGGTCCGCGGCGCCGGCGAGGGCGACCTCCGAGTGTCCGTCGCCGTCGAGGTCGGTGGCGGCGACGCGCTCCATGCCCGACGCCCACGCCGAGATGTCCGTCCGCTGCATCGCGGGCGCCGCGACGGCACGCGCGAGCGGTCCCATCTCGCCCGTCGCCGCGCCGACCGTGTCCGGCAGCGCAGGGTCCGGCTGCGCGGGCCGCGACATCCACCACCACGTGGCAGCCGCCGTGGCGGGAACCGTCACGGCCGCCGTGGCGAGGACGGTCAGGAGGGCCTCGCGCTGACCCAACCGTCAGTTCGCCAGCGCGCGCCGCGCCTGGGCCGGCATCATGGGCTTCACCTTGTCGCCGAAACCGTCGTCCTTGCCGGTGACGATGCCGTCGTGGTTCACGAAGTAGTACTTCGGCACGGACTTGCCGCCGCCGATCCACGTCTGGATCGCCGCCTCGTCCGCCGCCAGCACCGGGCCGGTGAGCCCGGCCTTGCGCACCTTCGCCAGCTCCTCCTTCCGCGCCGCGTCGGTGGCGTCGACGCTCACGGTCACCACAGCAAGCTCCGGGTTCGCCCGCTCCAGCTCGACGAGCGTGGGGAGGCTCGCCGTGCAGTAGCTGCACCAGGAGGCCATGAAGGCGAGCAGGACGGCCTTCGGGCACGACTCGCCGGAGGGATCGACGTGGGCCGCGAGCGACCACGGCTGCCCGGTCTCCAGGTCGGGGAGTTTCAGGTCGGGGGCCGGGCGCCCGGTCTGCGGGAGGGCTGCCGGGATCGCACGCGCGGCTTCCCTCGTCTTCGCCGACCCCGCAGGCGGGGCGGCCGGAGCCGATGTCTCCTCCGCGTGCTCCCCCCCGTCGCGGACAAGGCGGTCCTCGTCATCCGCATTCGGAGCCGCCTGATCACCGCAAGAAACGAGGAGACCCAGGACGACGGGGACCGCCAGGTTGGAAAGGTAGCGCGGACGCGAGGTCCCGGTCAGCTGGAGCAGCATCGGAACCCCGTGCGAGGGGCCGCGTACCCGGCCCCGAAGGTGTCGTTGCGACGGTAGCAGCGGGCGTGGTCCTCGCTCGTGTCGAACGCTCCCCCCATGAGCGCGGCGTGCTCCGCCGAGTCCCCCACCCACTCCTCGACGTTGCCGGTGAGGTCGTAGACGCCGGTGGGCGTCACGCACCCCGGCAGCTCGCCGGTGTAGACGGGGCGGAACTTCTCGCCCTCCTTGTCGTCCCAGCAGCGGTTGTCGTCGTGGAAGTCGCCGTAGGGGTATGCCGTCCCCTCGATCATGTCGTCGCCGAACTGGCCGTTCTTGTTGTCGTCCTCCGCGCGGGCGTTCTGGCACGCACTGACCCACTCGGCCTCGGTGCAGAGGCGCTTGCCGGCCTTCTCGCAGGCGGCCTTCGCGTCGTACCAGGTCACGCGCAGGGCGGGGACGTTGTGCCGACCCGACACGGCCGCTCCATCCACGATCGCAGCCTCGAAGGTGTCGATCTTGAACGTGAGGGCCGCGAACGCCACGTCGCGGACGACCGGGACGTCGGCGGGCACGGGGAGGACTGCCTCCTTCGCGTCGTGCATGGCGGCCGCGGCCTTCGCCGCGTCCTCGGCCGAGGCGCCGAGCGCGACCTCGATAGCCCGTGCCATGACCTCCGCGGACGAACCCGAGCGGTAGAGCTTGCCGTTGATGAAGATTCGGGGCGTCCCGTGGATGTCGAGGGAGGCTCCGACCTCGGCGTCGTGGCGAACGACCTCGAGCGGCGCGTCCGAGGCGAGGCAGGCATCGTATCTCGCGCCGTCGGCACCGGCGTCGACCGCGTAGGTCCGCAGGTATTCGGCGCCGAGCTGGTGCTGGTTCTTGTAGGCGAGGTCGTGGAATGACCAGAACACTCCCTGCTCCTTCGCGCACACTGACGCCTTCGCGGCGGCGCATGCGTCGCGGTGCTTCCGGTTCCTCACGCCGGGGTTGCATGCGGGGTCCATCGGGAAGTGCTTGAACACGAAGAGCACGCGGTCGCCGTAGGTCGCCTCCAACCGGGCCAGTTCGGCGCTCGACCGCTTGCAGTAGCCGCACTCCAGGTCGCCGAACATCACGACCGCCACCTTGGCGTCCCTGTTGCCCGTCCAGGC
>VGRQ01000236.1 GCA_016875315.1 Deltaproteobacteria bacterium
GTCGAGCTCGTCATCCTCGGCAAGCTCGGCAGCGAAGGCCGCCGTCACCGGCGCGCCCCGTTGGCCTGACAGGGTGCGCGCCGCGCGCAGGGCCACCGCCACGCGCGTCAGGGGCGCCACCGGCGCGCCGAACAGGAGGTCGAACACGGACGGCTCGAAGGCGCAGCCCAGCGCCTCCATTCCGAGACGTAGTTGTCGCGACAGCCGCCTGGCGTCGGGAGAGTTGCCCGCCAGCACGCTGTAGAGCGCCGCCGTGGCCGGCACCGCGCCGGTGCCGCTCCGCGACACGAGGAACCACTCCCCCCGCCCCTCGGCCGACAGGCTCACCGCCAGCGGATCGGCGCCCGGGCCGGGGACAACCACGAGCGCGCCACTGCCGAGGTCGCGCCCCACGCCACACGAGGCCAGCGCGGCGCTGTGCAACACCGCCGGCCCCACCACCACCCCCACGTCGCCGGGATCGCCAAGGATCTCCACGCGAATCCGCTGCCCGAAGGTGCGGGCGCGCGACAGGAGCAAGATACCCGCCACCATGGTGGCCGGGCTGGAGCCACGCAGGCACACGTTCATGCGGCCTCCTCCTCGGGGCGCGTCGACCGCCGCCGCACCGCCATGAGCAAGACCAGGATCGGCGCGCCCGAAACCAGCGCCACCCAGCCCACCACCACCGCGCCGCAGGCCCAGCCGAGCAGAATCCAGGCCGCAGCGGCGGCAATCAGCACGTAGATCCCCTGCCGTTCGAGCTCCCGCGCCGAGAACCAGGCCTCCCCGAGCGTGCCCAGGACCGCGTCTTTCTCCAGTCCCTTCCGCCACCGGGCGATGTCGTGTGCCGCGAGCGCGATCCGCGCGCCGATGACCGGCAGGCCGCCGGCGAGGATGGCCATGGCCAGCGACCAGGCGTGGCGATCCTCGTAGTCGGCCACGAAGAGGATCACGAGACCCTCGAGGAAAGACGCGGCGAGTAGCCAGGGCCAGAAGGGCGCGCCGCCTAGCTCCCAGAGGCGCCGCCACGCCGGCAAGGGAGCGCCGCCGGGCAGAGGCCCGTTGGCTCGGCGCCGACCGTCTACGGCGTCGTGCTGGTAGTCGAGCGCCTCGGGATGGAAGCGGCAGGCCACGAACTCGGCGGGACCGATCCCCTCGGGGAGCCAGTGCAGCAACTCGTTTCGCCGCGGATCGTTCACCACGCGGCGCCCGTAGAGCATCCGGCCCCGCGCGTGGATCAACCACTTGCCACCCGGGTCGTCGGCGAGGACGGCGGCGTGGATGTGCTCGTCGAGCATGCTCTCCACCCGGGGGTCGGGGACCAGGAGCAGGTAGAGCTGGCGCTGGATGGGCGCGGCGACCGCGCCCACCAGGAAGTTGCTGCCCGGCGGCCCGACCATCACCCGCACGCGCTCGACCCCCGCGAGGCGGTCGAGCACCTCGGGCGGGAGCTCAGCCAAGGCGCTCCACCCGCACTGTCAGCGCCTCCCCGTCGACCGTCACCTCGGCCACCTCGCCGCCCGCGGCCCCGGGCGTGGCGCCCACGTCGCGGAGAATCGCGGCGCCGTGTCGCGACATCGCGGCCGCAGTACGCGCGCCCCCGCTCACCTCGATGCGCACCGGGTCGCCGAAGCGCAGGCCCATGGCCTTCCGCATCGCCTGCACCTTGCTGGTGATCTCGCGCGCGAGGCCTTCCACCAGCAGATCTTCGCTCAAATCGGCGTGCAGGGCCACCACGGCGGCGGCCGAGCCGGCGGCCTGGAAGCCTGGCAATGGCGCCACCTCGACGATGATCTCCTCGGCGCCGAGCACCACGGCTCCCGATGGCAGCGCCAGCTCGAGCCCCCCCGCCAGCACGCGCGCGCGCACCTCGCCGCCGTCCATCGCCGCGAGCGCGGCCTGGCAGGCCTTCATGTCGGGCCCGAGCTTCTTGCCGAGCGCACGGAAGTCGGGCTTCACCTTGAAGCCCACGAAGCGGTCGGCCTGCGCCGAGAATCGCACCTCGCGCACGTTGAGCTCCTCGCGGAGCAGCTCTACCAGCGGCGCCAGCGCGGTCGCCCGCGACGGGTCGGCCAGCACCACCTCGGCGGCCAGCAGCGGCTGGCGCACGCGAACCCCCACGTTGGCGCGGGCCGCGAGGCCGAGCGAGGCCAACTCGCGCACCAGCGCCATCGCGCTCGCCAGCTCGACATCGTGAGCCGCTGCCGGCTCGGGCCAGTCGCAGAGATGGACGCTCTCGGGGTCGCCGGGGACGCGGATCGACCGGAAGATGCCCTCGGCGGTGAAGGGCACGAAGGGCGCGATCAGCTTGGCCAGGGTGTGCAGCACCGCGTGGAGCGTGTCGCGCGCGGCCACGCCGTCGGCATCGAGCGACTCGAAGCGGTCGCGACTCCGTCGCAGGTACCAGTTGGAGAGCCCGTCGACGAAGGCGGAGAGCTCGCGCGCGGCCTCGAAGGGCCGGTAGGCGTCGAGCTGCGCCGTACACCCACGCACGAGCGAGGCCAGCTCGCCAAGGATCCACCGGTCGAGCGCGTGCGTCGGCACCGGCCGCGACGGCGTCCAGCCCTCGGCATGCAGCACGAGGAACTGGTGAACGTTGCGCAGCCGGAAGAGGAACTCGCGCTGCCCCTCGAGGATCGCCTTCAGGGAGATGCGCGTGTTGTTCCAGGGCGGGTTGCTGGCGCAGAACAGCCAGCGGAAGGCATCGGCGCCGGGCGCCGGGTAGGGCGGGCGAAGGACCGTGCCCGCGCCGAGGCGCGCGAGGTCGTCGGGATGCACGTGGGCCGCGTCCTTGCCCTTTACCGGTCGCGACACCACCTCGAACAGCGAGCCGTCGGGGGCGCGCAAGCGCTCGGCGGGGTCGAGGCCGAGACTCTTCACCTGCGGCGCCTTCAGGCCGAGCTGTCCCGGCTTGAGCGAGGGATCGGCGAGGAGCTTCACGCGCATCTCGCCCTTGAGCACGAGGTCGGGCGAGGTGTAGTTGCCCTTGGACTTCGACTCCTTCTTCCCGTCGACGTCGCACACGTGCCCCAGCACGATGCAGTTACGATAGGGGCGCGGGTAGCCGCGGGGGCGCAGGCCCTGGGCCTTCCAGGTGTCGTCGTCGAACAGGAGCGTCGACACCATGAGCAGCGAGTAGAACCAGCCGCGCGTCTGGTCGACGGCCTCGCTGATGAAGTCGGCCGGGAAGCTACGCGCGAACTCGTCGCGACCCCGGTGTGGCCAGCCCCACTGGGCGAAGGGCATGCAGCCGCTGTCGAACCAGCAGTCGATGACCTCGGGCACGCGCTGCATCTCGCCGCCGCAGCCGCAGCGCAGGGTGACGCGGTCGATCCACGGCTTGTGTACCGCGAGGTCGGCGTTCACCCCCTCGGCGAGCCTGCCCCCGCGGGCCTCGATCTCGGCCACGCTCGCAGGCGCTTCCTGCGCACCGCAGTCGCGACATGTCCAGATGTTGAGCGGGGTGCCCCAGAAGCGCTCCCGCGACAGCGCCCAGTCCACGTTGTTGCGGAGGAAGTCGCCGAAGCGACCCTCGCCGATGGTCTCCGGGTGCCAGGCGACGGCGCCGTTGTTGGCCAGCGCCTCGGCCTTGACCGAGGTGGTGCGGATGAACCAGGCCGGGCGCGCGTACTGGATGAGCGGGTCGCTGTCCGCCCGGGGACAGAAGGGGTACTCGTGGCGATAGACCTCGGATTTCCACAGGGCACTGTGTTCCCGCTTGGTCTCGCCCTCCCCCCTGAGGTCGCGCACCAGGTCCTTGTCGCAGTCCTTGCAGAAGCGACCCGTAAACCCCTCGCATCCCTCGATGAACTTGCCGTCGCTGCCCACGAGCTGGAGGAACCCGAGGCCGTTCTTGACGCGGGCCCTGAAGTCGTCCTCGCCGAAGGCCGGCGCGGTGTGGACGATGCCGGTCTGGGCGATCTCCACGTGGTCGGCGGCGATGACGACGAAGGCACGGCCCGAGGCGAGCTGCGCGGCCTGCTCGGGGACGGCCTCGTGCCAGCGGAAGAGGGGCTCGTAGGTGGTGCCCACGAGTTCTTTGCCGGAAAGCTCGAGGAGTCGCTCGCCCTCCGGCGCGAGGTCGGCGGCGGTCACGACGGCGAGCGCCCGGCCGTCGCGCTCCACCCGGGTGACGGCGTACCGGGCGTCGGGCTTCACCGCGAGCGCCACGTTGCTCGGGAGGGTCCAGGGGGTGGTTGTCCAGGCCAGCAGGTAGACATCGAGCCCGGGGGCGATGGCCTCGATCCGGTCGAGCCAGTCCTTCACCGGGTACGCGCCCTCGTTGCCGGCCCGGGGCGTGACGGCATCCACCCGGAAAGCCACCGTCACGCTCGGGTCGTCCACCGACTTGTAGCCCTCGCCCACCTCGCCACTCGACAGCGCCGTGCCGCCCTGCGCCCACCACCACACCACCTTGTAGTCGCGATACAGGAGCCCCTTCTTGAACAGCTCCGACAGCGCCCACCACACGCTCTCCACGTAGCTGCGATGGTAGGTGACATAGGCGGTGGGCAGGTCGACCCAGAAGCCGATGCGCTCGGTGAGCTCCTCCCACTCCCGGGTGTAGGTGAACACGCTCTGGATGCACTTCTGCGAGAAGGGCTCGAGCCCGTAGGCGAGGATCGCCTCCTTGCCGTGGATGCCCAGCTCCTTCTCCACCTCCACCTCGACCGGGAGCCCGTGGGTGTCCCAGCCCGCCTTGCGATCCACGCGGTAGCCGCGCATGGTGCGATAGCGAGGGAACAGGTCTTTCACCACGCGGGTGAGCACGTGCCCGTTGTGCGGCATGCCGTTGGCGGTGGGCGGGCCCTCGTAGAACACGAAGGCGGGCGAGTCGCGACGCAGCGCAAGAGACTTCTCGAAGATCCTCGCGTTCTTCCAGAAGGCGAGGATCTCGGCCTCGAGTTCGGCGGGCGCGAGGAGTTCGGGGTAGGTCGGCATGGCGGCCGCGCGCTCTATCCGGGCCAGCCTCAGAATTCCAGGCTCACGCCCACGTTCGGCGCCCGGGTGTCGCGGACCAGGGTGGCCGAAAGCTCGGTGGATTTGCCAAGCAGGCTCTCGGCGCGGACCGCGAGGCGGTTCTCTCCCTCCGCGAGCGACACGGTCACGCGGAAGCTGCCGTCGCTCCCTGCCCGGGTACTCACCGGGCGCTCCCCGCCGGTCACCGTCACCCGCGCGCCCGGGCTCGTGCTCCCCTCGATCTTCGCCTCCCGCTCGCGCGTGCGCGGCGGCGTGCCGTCGCGCAGCGTCAGCAGCAGCGCCTCGGAGGCCGGGGCCCGCAGGGGCGACCCGTCGCGCGGGGCCACCAGCTCCTCGCCCTGGCCGAGGCTCGACAGCCCGTCGAGCCCGGTGATCGCCACCTCGCCGCGCTCGGTGCTCACCGCGAGCGTGCCGCCCTCGTCGCGCACGGCGGTGAAGTCAGCGTCGGTGGCCGAGAGCTCTCGACCGTCGGCCACCACGCCCACCCGCCCCGAGCCGGGACGCACGGTGGCCTCCACCTTGCCCCCCTCGAGCTCCAACTGCACGCCCTCGTCGGACACGCCGAGCACCTCGACACTCGACTGGGGGCCCACGGTGATGCGGGCGTCGGCGCCCAGCCCGAGCACGGCGCTTCCCTCGCCCCGCGAGACGATCCGGTCGCCGGTGGCGAGGCGCTCCCCGGCCGCCGCGCTGGACTCGCCCCCGTGCGCGCGCACGTGCACCACCTCGCCCGCCACGCTCACGATGCGGAAGCGGTCGGCGGCGTCGTTGCCGAAGAGCCAGCCGTAGGCGACAAAACCGACCCCGAGGATGGCGACCACCGCCAACACGCCGAGCCAGTCGCGCTTCATGCCACCCCCGGCGACAGCGGGACCACCAGGCGCCAGGCGCGCCCCGAGGCCACGGCGACCTCGTCGAGCCGCGCCTCGTGCATCACCAGCACCTGGCGGGCGGCCCAGAGCCCGAGCGCGCTCGCGCGCCAGTCGTCCTCGTTGTCCACCACGGCCTCCATCGAGAATCGCACCTCCGCTCGCGCCGCCATCTCCCCCTTCACCCGCCCGGCGGCGATGCTCAATGTCGAACCCGGCGCCGCGACGGCTCGCAGCGCGGCCAGCACCTGCGACAGCGCCCGTCCCAGCTCGTCGGGATGGGCCAGCACCGGGATCTCGGCGGTGTCGCAGTCGAGCTCCAGGCCGACCTCCCGCTGGCGGAAGGCACTCCCGGCGAGCCCCACCACGTCCCTCACGATGCCCCCGAGGTCGACCTGCTCCTGCTCCCCCTCGCCACGGGGCTGCGCCGTGAAGCGCAACAGGCTCGCGACGATCTCCTTGCAGCGAATCGCCTGCTCCTCGGCGCTCCCGAGCAGGGCCGCGTCGGCCTGGCCCACGCGCAACTGCTTCAGGATCTGCAGGAGCCCGAGCACCCCGGCGAGCGGGTTGTTGAGCTCGTGCGCCAACCCCGCGCTCATCTCGGCCACGGCGGCGAGCTGTCGCGACTGGACGAGCTGCTCCTGCGTCTCGACTAGCTGGGCGGTACGCTCGCTCACGAGGCGCTCCAACTCTCGGTTGTAGCGGTCGATGATAGCGCTCTGTTCTGCGATCTCCCGGAGATTTGCCTCGAGGCGTTCGGTCATCTGGTCGAAGGAGTGGCCCAGCTCGCCCAGCTCGTCACCCGGCGCGAGGCGCACCCGCTGCCGCAGGTCGCCCTCCCCAACGGCCTGCGCGGCGGCGCGCAGCTGGTCGACCGGCTCGGTGATCGACTTCCCGATGATCCGGCCGCCCACCGCCATCGCCACCAGCGCCACCAGCCCGATGAACCAGGTGGGCCGGCGCACGCCGTCGACCGCCTGGTCGATGAAGCTCGCCGCCGAGGTGACCACTACGGCCATGTCGCGACCTTCCACGGCGGCCGTGGCGACGATCGCCTCGTCGTCTACTCGCGCGTCGGACGAGGAGCTACGCAAGACGGGCGCGAGCCGCGCGGGATCGATGGCCCGGGTGCTGCCGGCCGCCACCAGCACCTCGCCGTCGAGGTCGACGAGGGCCACGCTGCGGTCGTCGCCCGCCACGCGCGCGAGCTGCCGCGCGATCGGGCGCAGCGACACCTCGGTGTAGAGCACCAGGCCGTCGCCATGCGGCGACAGGAAGCTGATCGGCATCACGGCGGCGCCGCTCCCGGCCGGCACGTAGGGGGCACCCCGGCTCACCGGCCCGGTCGGCACCGCCCAGCCGGCCTGGAAGTCGGCGAGGCGCCGGGCGTCGACGTGATCGTGCGCGCCGGCCTCCCCGGCGCTGCTCGCGTAGACCGGGGGCACCAGGTCTTGCCCCTCGCTGTCGACCAGCGCGGCGATGGCGATCTCTGGGAAGAGGCGCCAGGTGGCGAGGAGGAAGGCGCCGCGGGCCTCGTCGGTAGCCACGTCGAGCTGGAAGTTGCCCGCCTGCACCGAGAGCACCCGCTCGAGGTCGTCCAGCGCGCGACCCACGCCATCGGCGAGCTGCACCGCCACCTCGACCTGGGCGCGGCGCATGGTGTCCTCGAGGTGGTCGCGGGCG
>VGRQ01000237.1 GCA_016875315.1 Deltaproteobacteria bacterium
GGGTCCGCTGCTGTTCCTCGGCGAGGTCGACGTCGACCCGCTGCACTACCTCGGGTTCCTTGCCGCCTACGTGGTCATCTCCAACCTGTTCACGCCCAGCTACGACGCCAGCGACCTGGGCTGGGGAGGCGGCACCATCGACAATCCGTTCTCGCACACCGACGACCAGAACCGCTTCCTGCGCAACCTCGCGTTCTTCCTGTTTCCGGGCAAGCTGGTCTGGTGGACGCTCCGCCTCACATGGGCGGCGATCGGGCGAGCCGGCCGGTAGCGGGGCGCCGGCGACCGCCCGCGAAGGCGACATCGACAGCGACAGCGACGGCGACGACCTCGATCGCACGGCCCCCTGCGAGCGGGCCGCGCGCGGCCTCAATCCGCCGGCTCAGCTCGCTTCACGCCACTTGGACGCGTGCCAGTCGAGGGCCTCGCGCGAGGGTCGCTGATCGGGGTTCTCGGGTAGCCGCAATGGCTTGCGGTCATAGCCGTAGTAGCGGTGACCGTTGTTCCACGTGTCACGTATGCGCTGCGAGACGCGCACCTCGTAATCGGGCGTCACCGTGACAAGCCCGCGGTCGTAGAGCGCGTGCCACTCCTTGGTGAGCAACAAGCCGTTCTGAACATGGTTGGAAGCGGGGCCCAGGTAGTCCTGGATGTGGGCCGCATCGAGCACGGGCTCGGTGTGCTCGCCGGTGATCGCGCAGGCACGGGCGTAGGCGTCGAGCAGAGCCAGGCGGAACAAGCCCTGTCCCTCGCGTTCGACGACTTGCCGCTCCCGGCGGGCCCGCTCGTCGAGGTCGACGAGGCGGAACGCGGGCGGAGCAGCCAGATCGCCCGGGATCCCGGCGGCGTCCAACTCGATCTGCCGGCGCAGCATTCGGGCGCGGCTGGGGTCGTTTTCAACCTTGCCCTGCTGAATGTTCGGCTTCCAGCCCTCAGCCGCGTCCCAGGGAATCCAACGCGACTCAGGCCAGAACCGCGCATCGCGGAGGAGGTTGCACCCGAGGCGGCGACCAGCGTGCTCCGGCAACGACACGTCGTGACCACGATAGCCTCCGAGACTCCTGTAGAAGTTCGTCGGCGAGTCGGCCCCGTTCTTCCAGCCGAACGTGTCCCAGGCGAGCCCGACGGGAATCACGGTGTACCGGGCGAAGAAGCCATACCCAACGATGAACCGCCGGTGCCGTTTGCCCCTGAAGAACACCGGCTCCCCGGGCTCCATGCGCTTCATGGGTACCAAGCCGTTCGGTTGCCAGAAGTTCACCTCGTCGACCACGCCATCGCGAGCGCGCGTGCTCAGGAAGTCGAACCAGCGCTCATCGGTGAGGGCGATGAAGGGCAACATCTACCAGTCAGCCTCGGTCTCGGACGATACCACGCGCACGCCTGGACTACCCGCCCACGGTCGCCCTCAACTCCGCGAGGTGCGACTCGAAGCGCTGGCAGCGCTCGGGCGAGGTGATCCGGCCGCCCCGGTAGGGCGAGCGGGCCGCGAGCTGGTCGAGCGCGCCGGGCGAGAGCGGAAACGCGGCCAGGATGAGCCCCGCGTGCGCCCGGTCCTGGGACTCCCACCGTTCCAGCTTGGCCAGCAGCACGTCGTGCGGGTGGGGCACCACGAGGCGCACGGCGGGTGCCTCGTCGTTGTGCAGCACCTTTGCCCGGGTGCGCCAGTCGTCCGGGGCCGCGAAGGTCTCGGGCCCCCACACCTCGACGTACGACCCATGCTTGTCCATGTACCAGGACAGCTCGCCCATGAGCGCCTCGACGATCTCGCCTCGCTCCGGCGGCGTCACCCACAGGTCGACGTCGCGCGTGGTCGGCGCCTGGGGCAGCGACAGCGCCAGCGCGGCGCTACCGAACACCACGATCTCGCCGTGGCCAACGAGCCGCGCCGCATCGGCGAGGATCAGGGGGACGGCGGCAGGCTCGACCACGTCGGCACCGGCGGGAAAGGATGCGAGGCGAAGATCAGTCGCGGCGTGAGCCCGTCGTCGAAGCACGCGGGGAGCGACTCCGGGGGCTGGTCGCCGTCGAGCCAGGCGACGAGGGGATGCGTCCCGGCGAGCACGGCGCGCCACGTCGCGACCGCAGGATCGGCGGCAGGGAAGGCGTCGAGGCGCTCCGCGGCGCGCGCGCGCAGCTCCGGCCGCCGCCAGTAGCCACGTACGCGCAGGGCGCGGGCGCGGTTCACCTCGTCCGGGGTGGCCATGGGCACAGCGTAGGGCGCGCGCGGCCCGGGATCAAGCGAACGCAGGCCCTCACGCCAACCGCGCCATCCCCGAGTGCAAGTCGTCTGCATTGGCGAGCCCCAGCCGCTCGCTGAGCACCCGCAGCGCCTGCACCAGCACCGCCGGCGGCTCGATGTGCGGGTTCACGCGCTCGTCGTGGCGCTCGTCGCCCGGCGAACACCACTCGGGCGGCGTGATCGCGAAGAAGGCGCGGCAGGCCACGGGACGGGCAACGTAGGCCGAGCAACGCCCGTCTTTCAGCAACGGACAGGGGATGCCCCGGGCGCGCCAGGTGGCCGGGTCGCCGCGTTGCGTCGCGAGCTGGGCAAAGCGCATCATCGTGGAGCCCGCGCCCGGCCGCGAGAGGATCGACTGGTGGAGGCGCTGCAGCTCCACGCCCGACACGCCACGCGGGTTGTCATGGCAACACGCCGTACACGTCTCGCGACAGCTCATCGGGTGCCGCGAGACGACGTGCGCGATGTAGGCGTCGTAGGCAACGAAGGCGCGCTCGATGTCGTCGCGGGCCGCTTCCCAGCGGGGCGGCTTGCGCAGCGCGTCCTGCAACGCGCGCAACATCGCGTCGAGGTGGCGCTTGGCCTCCGCCGAGGCGGCAGCGTCGAGGGTGATGGTCGGCGGCACGCGCGAAGTTAGCCGGTTTGCTACATGCTCCCCCTCGTCCCCGGCCTCGCCACCGAGCCGATCGTCATCGATGGCCACCCCACCGAGGCCGCCTGGGCGCAGGCCGCCGTCGCGAGCGGCTTTGTGCAGTTCGTCCCCGAGCCCGGGGGCGCCGATCCCGGGCACACCGAGGTTCGCTTCCTGCAAGACGCGGACAACCTCTACGTCGCCGTCCGCGTCGAGGTCGATCCTGCCTCGCTCAACGCGCCGCTGGTGCCTCGCGACGAGACCCTCTTCAACGACTGGGTGGGGGTGATCCTCGACAGCTTCGCCGACGGCCAGCGGGGCTTCACCTTCCGGGTGACACCCCGGGGGGGCAGGCCGACGGCGTGTACACCGAGGGCGGCGACATCTGGATGCAGGACATGTCGTGGGACACGGTGTGGAAGTCCGCCGGTGCCACCAGCGCCGAGGGCTGGACCGCCGAGGTGGCCATCCCCTGGCGCTCGCTCCGCTACGTGTCGGGGTCGGACTGGCGCGTCGTCGCGCTCCGCTTCACGCCAAACCCGTGGACGATGTACGCCTACCCGGCCCTCTCGGTCGAGGAAGCGACGATTCTCACCCAGGGTGCCGCCTTCCGGCCGAGCCCGCCACCCGCTCGCAAGCTCAGCTTCGAGGCGATCCCCACGCTCACGGCCGCCTACGACTTCTTCCCCGGGAAAGACGCCGCCGCCGGCCTCGGCACCTTCCCCCTCGGCAACAACACCACGCTCCAGCCGGGCGTGTCGGCGCGGGTGGGGCTCTCCTCCAGCCTCGCGGCCGACATCGCGCTCAACCCGGACTTCTCGCAGATCGAGTCCGACGCCGACCAGGTGAGCGCCAACCTGAAATACCCCCTGGAGTTCAAGGAGAAGCGCCCCTTCTTCCTGGAAAGCGCCGACCTCTTCGACACGCCCATTCGCGCCATCTACAGCCGGTCGGTGGTCGACCCCCTGGTGGGCTACAAGATCAGCGGCCGCGCCGATCGGCTGGGCATCGGCTTCCTCGGCGCCTACGACGAGGCGCCCGCCCCCAGCACCGTGTCGATCGACTACGCCACCGGCGAGACCCTGCCGACCTGGGACGAGGACACGGTGGCCGGGACGGTGGCGCTCGACCACCTCGCTCGCGCCCGCCTCGACATCGGCGACGGCGGCAGCGTGGGCTTCCTCGCCACCGACAAGGAACTGCTCGGCGCGACGACGGGCGACGGCGCGGACACGCTGGGCAACCACGTGGCCGGTCTCGACGCGGTGGTGCCCATCGGCGAGGCCTGGCAGGCCCAGGGCCAGGTCTTGTACAGCCTCACCGACCTGCCCGGCGCCGCGTCGATCCACGACCCGGCCTGGGCCCTCGAGCTCGAGCGCGCGGGCGACAAGCTCTCGTGGTCGTTCGAGACCTACGGCCTCGGCGAGGACTTCCGCGCCGAGAACGGTTTCCTGGAGGAGGTCGGGCGCCTCGGCGCCGAGACCAAGCTCCAGGGCCACGTGCGCGGGCTCTCCTGGTCGCGCAGCCTCGATCCCGACGTGCATGCCGAGATCGCGACCGACTTCGCAGGCACGCCGGTGTACGCCGAGGCCGGCCCGGGCTGGGCCGCCTTCGTGCTCGACCGCGGCTACACCGAGGGACAGGTGAACTACGTGCGCGAGCGCGTGTTCGGAACCGACTTCGACCGCTGGTCGACCGAGGGCTTCTTCGCCTACAACCCAACCGCCACCAGCAACTTCTGGGCGGGCTGGGCGCTGGGGCCGCAGCCTCACTACGACCCCGACGACCCCTTCCTCGGCTTCGGCTGGGGCGCCACGGCGGGCGTCGCGGTGGCCGCCTTCGGCCGCCTGTCCCTCGATGACGAGGCCGCCTACTACCAGTTCCGCGAT
Organism: Deltaproteobacteria bacterium; assembly: GCA_016875315.1. Classification (GTDB taxonomy): domain Bacteria; phylum Myxococcota_A; class UBA796; order UBA796; family SXON01; genus SXON01. Next base: position 4,763 of record VGRQ01000237.1, read on the forward strand.
CCCGACGGCGCGGTGCTCTACGACGGGGTGGTCAACCGCGCGACCGTCAACCTCTCGCTGTCGCGACAGTTCGCGATCAGCCTGGTGGAAGACGTCGATACCTTCGACAACACGCTCGATAGCTCGCTGCTCTTCGCCTACGTCGAGAACTACGGCACCGCCGCCTGGGTGGGCTACGGGGAAACCTACAGCTTCGACGAGGGCTGGACGGCGCGCACCATCTTCGCGAAGCTCAGCTACCTCTGGCGGCCCTAGCCCGTGGGCCACCGCTCCCGCAGCCAGGTGCCGCGTTGCGCCCGGTGCCGCCTCCACCTCGAACGCTGCGCCTGTGCCGCCGCGCCGAGCTTGCACCTGCAAACGCGCATCGTGCTGGTGATGCACGCCAGCGAGGTGCCCAGGCCGAGCGCCACCGGGCCGCTCGCCTTGCTGGCGCTCCAGAACGCGCAGCTGTACGTGCACGGGCGGCGCGACGAGCGGGTGGACCTCGCGCCGGAGTTCGGCCCGGATCGCCGCGTGTACTGCCTCTACCCGAGCGACGACGCCCGCCCCCTCGCCGACGTGGCCGCCGAGGACGACCCGCGGCCCATCACGCTGGTCGTGCCCGACGGCAGCTGGCGACAGGCCCGTCGCGCGGCGCGGCGCATCCCGGGCATCGACAACGCGCCCTGCGTGGTCCTCGCCCCCGGGGCGCCGACCGAGTGGGGCATCCGCCAGGAAACCAAGGACGGGGGTCTCGCCACCTGCGAGGCCATCGCCCGCGCGCTCGGGACCCTGGAGGGGGCCGAGGTCGAGGCGGCGCTGATGGGCCTCTTTCGCGAGGTGGTGGCCGAGACCTGGGCCACCCGGGGACGATCACCGGCTGCCGCCGCCGCGCCCGCCCCGGCCCCGGCGGCGCCGCTCCCCATCCTGTACGAGGACGCGCACCTCGTGGCCGTCGACAAGCCGGCGGGGATGCTCGTCCACCGCGGCTGGGGCCTCGACGAGCTGCCGCTCTTGCAGCGCCTCCGCGACCAGATCGGCCAGCGCGTGTACCCGGCGCACCGCCTCGACCGCGCCACCAGCGGCGCGATCTTGTTCGCCAAGTCCTCGGCGGCGGCCGCTCGCTTGCAGGAGCAGTTCGCCGGGCGCTCGGTGACCAAGAAGTACCTCGCCCTCTGCCGGGGCCACGACCCGGCACTGCGCCTCGTGGACCACCCGCTCGCGCAGGAGAAGGGCCAGGACAAGAAGCCCGCCGTCACCGAGCTACGGCTGCTCGGCCACCACGGCCGCTACGGGCTCTACGAGGCCATCCCGCGCACGGGCCGCGTGCACCAGGTGAGGCGTCACCTCAAGCACGCGAGCCACCCCATCATCGGCGACGTGCGCTACGGGAAGGGCGATCACAACCGCCACTTCCGGGAGAGCTACGACTTTCACCGGCTGGCGCTCCACTGCTTCTTCCTCGGCCTCGCGCACCCGGTCACCGGCGCCCCGGTGCAGGTCATCGCGCCGCCGGGCCCCGAGCTCGTGTCGCTCCTCGATCGCCTGTCGATCCCCCTGCCACCGGAGCTGGGCTAGCCGCCCACCTCGAAACGAACCGGGTTGTGGTCGGACAAGAAGCCGCAGTCTTCCACGCTCCCCACCCGGATCGACAGGCCCCGCGCCAGCCCGTGGTCGATCCACCGCCCCTCGCCGGCCGGGCTCGAGAGCCGCGTGGGTCGCCCCCCGCCGTGAGCCGCCAGCGCGAGCCCCTCGCACGCCGCCGCCACCTCGCCGGCCGTGGCGTTGAAGTCGCCGAGGACCAGCACCTGGTGGAAGCCGCGGGCGTAGCGGGCGAGGCGGTGGAGCTGCGCCTTGCCCTTCTCGCGGGGGGTCACGTGGGTACACACCAGCACCGGCCCGCTGCCGGCGCGCGCGGCGAGGAAGCCCTTGCCCGGGTCGTCGCCGGCGCTCTCGGCGTGGAGCCGCTCGAGCGGCCGTCGCGAGGCGATCACCAGCTGCTCGGAACAATCGGCCAGCGCGGTACTCGCCCCGCGGGCGCGTGGCACTCGCGCGTAGGCGTGCGTCACCACCTCGAGACCCTCGCGGCGCAGCGCCTCCACCTGGTCGCCGCTCACCTCCTGCAAGGCCACCGCGAGGTCGCCTTCACACGCCATCGCCACCCATCGCGCGATCCTGGCCATGCGAACGGCCTCGTCGGGCCACGTCGCCACGACGTGATCCTCGTTCCAGTTCTCGGCGTGTACGCGGTGGAGCACGTTCCACGTCGCGACCGTGAACATCAGAAGTGAACGCGCAAGTCGAGCCCGTGCCAGAGGCGGGCGGGGTCGCTACCCACCTCGCCGGTGAGCGCGTAGTCGAGGTCGGCCCGTTCGGAAACGAGCCCGATCCCCCCGCCCACGGTGTGCAGGCCGTCCTCGTGCTGCCAGCCGCCGCGCAAGGCCAGCCACTCGGTGGCAAACAGGTCGATCCCGGCGTGCTCCGCGAGCGACTCCTCGAAGGGGTCGCCCATCCACTCGGTCTTCGCGCCCACCTCCAGCGCGAGGTACTGCCCGGGCTGCCAGCGCACGCCGAGGTCGACGAGCCGCCGCGTGTCGGCGTAGCCGTGATCGACCACGTTCTGGACGCCGACGGCGAGGGTCACCGCCTCCGACGGCCGGCCCGCGACGCCCACGCCGAAGTTGAACCCGGCGTCCTCGCCCTCGTTCTGGGCCACGCGCCAGTCGTAGCGGCCGGTCACCCCGAGGCCGAGACGGTTGCCAAGGAAGGGG
>VGRQ01000238.1 GCA_016875315.1 Deltaproteobacteria bacterium
GAGGGCCGGCCCCGGCATCTGGCGCGCCAGCTGCCGCGCCCGCGTGACCAGCGCCTCCGCTGACGGTCGATTATCAGCGTTATATGCACACATATCGCGAATGAACTTCGCAAGGTCGCCGCCCTGGGGGTTGGGAAGCGGGCAGCGCGCCGCGAGGAAGGAAAGGCGATCCTCGAGGAATGCCGCGTGCTTCTCGGCACGGCCCTTGGCCTTGCCCAGGCGCTCGCCGGCGAGGAACTCGAACAGGGTGGCGCCCAGCGAGTACACGTCGGCGCGGTCGGTTTCCGGCTCGAAGAACAGGCGCTCGGGCGGCATGTACTCGACCGAGCCGAAGTTCAGCTCCTGGGTGTGGCTCTCGCGATTCTCGAACTCGCCGCGGGCCACGCCGAAGTCGAGCACCTTCACCGTGCCGGACTCGTCGACCATGATGTTCGAGGGCTTGATGTCGCGATGGATCACCCGCAGCGGCTTCTCGCCCTCGTAGGGCGGGCGGTTGTAGGCGGCATCGAGGGCGCTGGCGACGAAACTCACGATCTCCAGCGCCGCGTAGGGCGGGATGCGGTCGCCCCGGTCGGAGAGGTCTTGCACCACCGACTTGAGGTCGACCGCCTCCAGGTATTCCATGATGACGGCGGCGCGGCCATCGATGCTGGTGAGGTCGATCACGTCGACGATGTTGCGATGGCGCAGCCAGCCGAGGAGCCGCGCCTCGTCGCGCATGCGCTGCGCGATCTCCTTGTTTTCCGACCAGCGACGGTGGAGCAACTTGATCGCCACCAGTCGCGAGAAGCCGTCCGCGTGCATCACCTTGGCAAGGAACACGCTCCCGAAGCCGCCGGAGGCGATCTCGCGGAGGAACTGGAACTTGCGGGCGCTCTCGCGGCTGGCCATCGCGGCGGCGCCTATCACGCCGCGAGGAACTAGGCGCCGGGCAACAACCCGGTCAGCGCCGCCACCGGCCCCAGATCCCCCACGCCGAGCACGGTCGCCGGCGGCAGGGCCATCGGCGCCCCCAGGATGGCGAAGATCGCGCCCTCGCCCGGCTCGCCCCGGAGCCCCAGTCGCAGGCGATCGCGCGCACTCGCCAGGTCCACAGCGGAGTAGGCGGCGCCCACCAGCACCGCCTCGGCCCGGCCCTCGCGAAGCATCTGCGCGGCCTCCTCGAAGGCGTGCCGCCCCGCCTCCTCGCCCCCGGCGAACACCGCGTTCTCCCCGCGAATCCCGTGGGCGATTGCCACGTGGGCGAGCACCATGTTGGGGAGCGTCCGCAGCGGGAGCAGCGGCGGGTACAGGGCCCTTCCCTCGCCGCCCAGTCGCTCGCGGTCGAGCGCCCCGTCGCGACACATCGCCGCCAGCGAGGCCTCGGCCTCGCCCTCGTCGGGGGGCTCGCGGCCCACGGCCACCACCAGCCCGAGCGCCTCCGGGTCGCCGGTGAAGGCGGCCATGGCGGTGCCGGCCGCCGGCAGGGCGAGCTGGGCGGCCCGCGGCAAGAGCCGCGCGTCTTTCTTCCGCTTGAGCCAGGGGCCGAGGTCTGGACCGTCCACCACGCCCGCCCCTGTATCAGGCATGTATCGCAATGTATCAGTGTGCCGGAGTGCGCCGGGAAGCACGTATCCCACCGATACGAGCACTACGCTCTCCCAAACACGAGGGTGCCGTTGCTGCCCCCGAAGCCGAAGGCGTTGGTGAGCGCATGTTTCAGTGATACACGTGTCGCGACACGAACGATGTTGACATCACAGGCGGGATCCGGGTCGTCGAGGTTGCGGGATCCGGGCATCACGCCGTCCCGCAGCGCCAGCACGCACAGGATCGCCTCCACCGCGCCGCAGGCGGCCACCAGGTGCCCCATCATCCCCTTGGTGCTCGACACGGGCACGCCGCCGAGCACGCGGCGAATCGCGGTGGACTCGGAGGCGTCGTTCTGCTGAGTGGAGGTGCCGTGGGCGTTGACGTAGCCGATGTCGGCGGGGACCAGTCGCGCGTCGGACAGCGCCATCGCCATCGCGTCGGCGGCGCCACGGCCGTCGGGGGGGCTGTCGGTGATCCGCCAGGCATTGCAGGAGCAACCCCAGCCCTCGGCCACGGCCAGCACCTCGGCCCCGCGCCGCGCGGCGGTGCTCTCCCGCTCCAGCACGAGGAAGCCCGCGCCCTCGCCCAGCACGAAGCCGTCGCGATGCACGTCGAAGGGGCGCGAGGCGAACTCAGGCGCATCGTTGCGCGTGGAGAGGGCGCCGAGCTTCGCGAAGCCCACGACCATCAACGGGTCGGAGAGGGCGTCGACACCGCCGCAGACCATCGCGTCGACCTCGCCTCGCCGGATGCGGAGCATGGCCTCGCCGATGGCCTGCGACGAGGAGGTACACGCCGTCGACACCGTGCTGCGGGGGCCGCGGGCACCGGTGCGCGCCTCGACCTGGCGCGTGGGCGCGTCGGGGGCGAGCGCGAGGATCTCCGCCTCGGAGGGTGGGTCCTCTCGCCAAAGCCAGGTCCAGGGTGGCCGGCAGGCCTCGCTCCCGAGGCAGGTGCCGAGCCGCGCCGGGTCGTAGGCACCGTCGAGCTTCGACTGCGCGAGCGCCTCGTCGAGCGCCAGGCGCACCAGCTCGGCCTTCAGCGCGGGGCCGTCACCGGCAACCGGGGCCTCGGCGGCGAAGCGCACCGGGAAGCCGGTCGGGTCGAAGCGGCGGATGGGACCGATGCCGTTGCGCCCCTCCAGCACGCCCGCCCAGGATCGCTCGGTGTCGCGCCCCAGCGGCGTCACCGTGCCGATGCCGGTGACGACGACGCGCTCAGTCACCCGGGTACCCCGCCCACAGCCGCCTCAGCTCCGCCCGCTCGAGGCGCTCGAGGGTGTCGGCTTCCTCGGCCGAGGCAAGGGGGACCGCGTTGAACACGAAGGTCTGCTCGGCCTGCGCCACCCGGCGGCCGCCCACCCACGCGCACACGTCGACGATCGCGCTCTCGTCGCGCAGCGCCACGAGCCGAGCCTCGAGCCGCACCTCCTCGCCGGGCCTCACGAACTTGCGGAACTTCACCCCCTGCATCATCGAGAGGATGGGGAAGGGCCAGTCGCCTCGGTTGAGCCGCACCGAGTAGCCGATGAGCTTGCCCGCGAGCTGCGCCATGGCCTCCTGGAGCAGCACCCCCGGCACCACCGGGAAGCCGGGGAAGTGGTCGAGGAAGAACTCGGCGTCGGGGGAGAAGGAAACCCGGCCCGCCGCGAAACGATCGCGCTCGAGTTCGTCGATGGCATCCACGAGGCGCCAGCGCATGGGAGCGGAGCGACCTAACCTCAGGTAGGCTAGGGCAGGTCAAGACCGTGTCCGTCGTCCACTCCAGTGCCATCTCCGTGCGCCACGCGATCGCCCGCGCGCTCGCCACCCACAATCGGTCGCCGGCCGACGCCACCTGGCGGGTGCTCTCGGCCCGGGCGGCGGTCGACGCGCGGGGCCGAGTCACGCGCGCCGACGTCACCATCCGCGTGGAGGAACCCGTGGCCGCCCTCGCCGACAGCCGCGCGCGTGGGCTGGTCAACCCCACGGGACAACACCCGCTGATGGCGATGGTGCCCGGGCGCAGCGACGTGCTGCTCGACGTGCTCCCCGTGAGCTTCGACCGCTGGCTTCGCGTCAAGCCGGGCTCCCTGCCCGGCGACATCGACCCGTGGACGGCGCGCACCGGCATCGAGCATGCCGAGGCGTCGGCCTGGGCGCGCGCCGCGGGCAAGCGGCTCCCCACCGTGGCCGAGTTCCGCGCCGCCTGGGGCACGGGGCGATTCCCCTGGGGCGAGCAGGCCGACCCGTCGCAGGGCATCGCCGCGCCACTGCGCTACGGCGAGGTGCCCGAGGTGGCGCTGCTCCCGCCCAACAAGCACGGATTCTTCGACCTCGGCTGCGCGATCTGGCACTGGACCGACGACGGCCAGCTGCTCGGCGGCGAGCCGGGCCTCGTCGCGGGCGGGCCCGGCGCCGCGCCCTGCGGCCTGCGTTGCGCGCAGGAGCTATAGTAGCGACGCGGAGCGCCCTTGCCGAACCTCCTTGCCCTCGTCGCCTGCTTCACGCCCGGAGCCGATCCTCTCAGCATCGAGAAGATCAGCTTCCAGAACGAGTACACCGATCGCGACGACCTCGTGCTCCAGCCCTTTCACTACGACGGCCTCACCTGTCCCGACGGCGAGTCGGCGACCTTCTACGCGGTGTACGCCGAGGATCTCGACGCCTCGGTGGCCGCGCCCATCGTCATCGTCTTCCATGCCGGCGTGTTCGACTACGTGGAGAGCCGGGCCGACGGCTCCGTTCCCGCCTTCGACTCCTCCGACGCGGTGTTCTACTCCGGGGAGAACCGTTTCTCCTCCGACTGGGCGGCCGACAAGGTGTTCGAGACCCTGGGCCTGCTCGACGAGACGATCGACCCCACCGAGACGAACCTCGGGATCCTCCCCGCCAAGCTCGCCGACGCCGGGGCGTTCACGATGTACCCGGCCAACTGCTGGGCCGACCTCTGGCACAACGAGACCGGCGCCCGGAACAACAACTGGGAGGCCGATGGCGGCGTGCATCGCGACGGTCGTTACCTCGCCTGGGTGATGACGGCGATTGCCAACCCCGACCCCGACATCGCGACGGAGAAGCGCACGGAGCTGGGGCTCGACGCCCTTCCCATCTCGCTCGACGCCTCGGGCGTCTACATCGTCGGCCTCGGCGAGGGCGGGCGCGCCGCTGCCGAGCTGCGGGCGCGCGACCTGCTCAACGACGTGCCCAACCAGGACGCGGCGGTGATCAAGGGCATGGTCGTCGACAGCCACATGGACAACCTGTGGCGCATCACGACGCACGACGAGCTGTTCCAGGAGATCAACGACGGGCTGGCTCGCATCTACCCCGACCACGACGACGACGACGGCGACGGGATCGTGTACGGCGACATCCGCAGCGACGACACCAACCCCAACCAGCGTGACGACATCGAGGGCACGATCTACTTCTACAGCCTGAACAACGCGCTGAAGAACGAGGGCCTGAGCTACCCGCTGGGCGTGTGGTACTCCTCGGCCGACCCGCTGGTCCCCCAGGAAACCAACGCCGACCTCCTCTCCCAGTACGAGGCCCACTCCGACTTCATGTCCGTCTACGACTACGGCGACGCGCTGCACACGGTCCTCAATCGCGACGAGGAACAGGCCGAGGCGGCGGTGAGGGTGTTGCTGGGAAGGTAGTTCCCCACCAGGAGGGAGGCCGGAGGAGGGAGGCCGGAGGAGGGAGGCCGGAGGAGGGAGGCCGGAGGAGGGAGGCCGGAGGAGGGAGGAGGCGCGCTCGCCCTCCGGGCGGCGCCGTCTCGGCGATGGCGAGGGCGAGGCCGCGACCGCCACGCCACCGAGGCTCCGTCCCTCCCTCCCAAATTCCTCCCTCCTCCCTCCTGGCCGCAGCCTCTCTAGTAAACTCTCCCCTTCCAAGTCCGGTTCCCCGCCCGCGTCCGGCGCACGCTGTCGAGGAGGAGGCCGAGCAGCACCAGCGCGCCGAGCGGCTGCAGGAGCCCGTAGCGCAGCTCCTGTTCGAAGAGGCGATCCATGTAGGCGCGGACGCCATGGATGAGCGCGAGGAGCACCATCGATGTCGCGATCAGCGGGACGTTGACCGTCGCCAGCGCGTACCCGGCGATCATGTAAGGGGACAGGAACTCGAAGACGACCATCACCACCAGCACCGCGACGAGGTCGAGCCGGTAGCGCATGCCGGGAAAGAGGTTCTTCGTCCAGCCGTGCCACAACTCGGCGAGCCCGGTGTACATGCGACAGCTGAACAGCTCCCGCATGAACAGGCAGCGCGCCCGCAAGCCACGGGCGGTGAACGCGAGTGCCAGGCCGATGTCGTCGAGGATGTCGTCCTTGACGGCCTCGTGGCCGCCCACGCTCTGGTAGGCCTCGCGCCGCACGAGGATCAACTGCCCGTTGGCGATGGCCTTGTCGGGGCGCTCGGGATCGTTCACCACGGCGAGGTCGTTGCCCGCGATGATGAGGCCGCCGACGGAGGGCTGCACGACCCTCTCCCAGAAGCTGCCCATGAGCAGCCTGCCGAAGCCCGACACGAGGTCGCAGCCCTCGCGCAGGGCGTAGCTGTGTACCCGCGCGAGCGCCCCGGGATGGAGGCGCACGTCGGCATCGACGAAGGCGATCCAGTCGGCGTCGACGTGCTCCACGGCGCGGTGGAGGGCCCAGGGCTTGCCCTTCCACCCCGGCGGCAGGGGCTCGTCGCCCCCGTCCACCACGCGCGCCCCGGCCCTGCGAGCGAGGTCTCCGGTACCGTCGCGACTGCCATCGTCGAAGACCAGGATCTCCAGGGCGGGGTGGTCGGAGGCCCTGATACACGTGATACATTCCGCGATGTTCCTCGCCTCGTCGCGGGCTGGCACCACCACCGCAAGGCGCGGGAGGTCCGTCGCCACGGGCGCGTCGGTTCCCAGTCGATAGCGGGTGTCGGCCCGCCCCTTTCGCACCCGGGCCCACACGCCGAGCCAGAACAGCGCGATCCCGAGCACGGCGAGGTGGAGGGCCATCAGGAGCCGGGGAGACTAATCAGCTCGTCCCAGCGCTCGGGCGCGAGGATGACCGGGTCTTTGACCTGTGCCTCGGGCGCTCCCTCGGCCACGCGGCGGGCGCGCCAGGCGGCAAAGGCCGCGTCGCCGATCCGCGACAGGACCGGCAACCCGAGCCGGGCGGTGGCGCGCCGGTCGTCATACTCCAGGTTCTCGGCTCGGAGTCGCTGGTCGAAGTCGATCGCCGGCACATCCGTGGCTCCGGCGTAGGCCACCCTCAGCCAGGGCACCTCGGCCCAGCCGAGTGACGCGGAGAGCGCGGACAGCCCGAGGGCGCCCGCCACCGCGAGCAACTGGCACTCCGTCACCCGCTCGCCCACCGCGGAGAGCTCGTTGCCCGCCCGGCGGACGAACACCAGGCGGGGCGCGCGACCCGCGAAGCCGGTCACGCGCACGATGTCACCGAGATCGTAGCGATACAGCCCCGCCTCGGTGCTCACCACGAGCCGGTACTCGCCCCCCCGCTCGAGTTCCCAGGCCCAGCGCACCTGGCCGTCGCCGTCCACGAACTCCAGGAGGTGCCCGTCGAGGAAGGCCACCGGGTCGCCGTCGTCGACGGGCGTGGCGAAGAAACCCTCCGAGGCGGTGATGCCCGCCTCGCGGATGGGCACGTCGACGCCGAGGGCCGCCGGGAGGCGCGCCACGAAGAAGGCGGCCGGGCCGCCCTTCCAGGTGTTCACCCGTCGCAGCGACCAGGGCAGCGCGGGCTCGTCGCCGAGGCGCCGCCGGGCGAGCCCACGCTGGCCAAGTCGCGACAGGGTGCCGTCGGCGAGGTCGCGCTGGAGCTCCGCCCAGTCCTCGCGCAGCCGACGCATGTAGAGCAGGATCGACGAGGGGTTCGCCGCCGTCCAGCTCCGCACGTCGGCCGCGAGCGCGTGGCGGAGGATC
>VGRQ01000239.1 GCA_016875315.1 Deltaproteobacteria bacterium
TCTGTCACCAACGACCGCCGCGCCAAACAAGGCGCTCTCGATCACGGTGGCGGCGCCCCGCGGCGCCACCCGAGCCCGCTCTCGGGCCGACAGGGCGAATACGGCGGGTTGACACGGTCTCGGGCGCATGTTCGTGTCTCGAGTGCTCACCCTGAAGCTGGCCTTCCTCCTCGCGGCCTGCGGTCCCGATGTCGCCGTGTCCAAGGTCGCCGTCGACGCCGACAACGACGGTTACGACGTGGAGGTCGACTGCGACGACGGCCGCGACGACGTCAACCCCACTGCAGACGAGGTGTGCGACGGGCTCGACAACGACTGCGATGGCGAGATCGACGACGAGGCCGTCGACGCTGCCAACGCGTACGCGGATGCCGACGCCGACGGCCACGGCGATCCCGGCGCCGTTCATCGCGCATGCGACGCCGCCCCGGGACTGGTGGCCGACGCGACGGACTGCGACGACACCGACCCGGCCGTCCATCCCGGCGCAGCAGAGACTTGCGACGGGCTCGATGAGGATTGTGATGGAGAGACCGACGAGGACGCCACCGACGCGGCCACGCTGTATCTCGACGGCGACGCCGACGGCTACGGCGATGCGACCGCGGGGGTCACCGCCTGCGAGCACGCGGCCAGCTACGTGGCCGACGACACCGACTGCGACGACGCGGACCCGGGCATCCACCCGGGGGCGGAGGAGTCCGACTGCGCCGACCCGGTCGACTACAACTGCGACGGGTCGGTGGCCTACGCCGACCTCGACGCGGACGGCTGGGCGGCCTGCGAGGACTGCGACGACACCGACGCGGGGCGGAGCCCGAGCCGGCCGGAGGTCTGCGACGGCGCGGTGGACGAGGACTGCGACACCCTGGTCGACGACGACGACCCCGACGTGAGCGACCTCGCGACCTGGTACCGCGACGCCGACGGCGACGCGTGGGGCGACGCCGCGCGCACCACCCAGGCCTGTGCCGAGCCTCCCGGCTACGTGGCCGTGGCGGGTGACTGCGACGACGCCGACGGCTACCGCAGCCCCGGCGCATCGGAGGTGTGCGACGCCGCCGACCTCGACGAGGACTGCTCCGGCGCCGCGGACGACGCCGACGCGGGCGTGGACGCCGCGACGTTCTCGACCTACGCCCGCGACGCCGATGCCGACGGTTACGGCGACGCCGCGCGCACCGTGACGCAATGCGACGCGCCGGCTGGCTACGGCCTCGACGCCACCGACTGCGACGACGCGGACGCGGGCCGGAGCCCGGGGAACCTCGAGGTCTGTGACGGCGCAGTCGACGAGGACTGCGATGCGCTGGTGGACGACGACGACCCCGACGTGAGCGACCCCGCCACCTGGTATGAGGACGGCGACGGCGACGGATTTGGCGACGCTGGGCGCAGTGTCGCCGCGTGCGACGCCCCCACGGGCTACGTTTCCGGCGACACCGATTGCGACGACGCCTCGGCCGCCATCAACCCCGCCGCGACCGAGGTGTGTGACACCGCCGACGTCGACGAGGACTGCGACGGTCTAGCCGACGACGACGACGCCTCGGTGACGGGCACGTCCACCTGGTACGCGGACGTCGATGCCGATGGCTACGCGGGCGACGCCACCGTCGCCGCCTGCTCGCCGCCCTCCGGGTACCTCTCGACCTCCACCGACTGCGACGACGCCGACGCCGACGCCTGGCCGGGCGCCGGGGAGACCTGCGGCGACGGCGTAGACCAGGACTGCGACGGCGCCGACATTACCTGCGGGCTCGGCGGCACCTACACGATCGACGACGCCGACGTCATCCTGACGGGCGGGACGAGCAACGCCCGCTGGGCCACCTCGCTCGCCTCGGGGTTCGACTTCGACGGCGATGGCTGGGACGACCTGCTCGTGGCCGGGTCGGCGGACGCCACCGGCTACGGCGGGAGCGGGTCCGTGCTCGACGTCCTGACCGGCGTGCCCGCCGGGGAGTCGGTGGGGCGCGACGTGGCCGCGTTCCACGCGTACGGGAACGCCACCTACGGCCAGCTTCACTACGGCACCTGGGGCCTGGACGACCTCGACGGGGACGGCGTCGACGAGATCGCGGTGGTGCTCGACTACACCGGCACCGACACCGTCAGCCTGATCCGCGGGCCGCAGGCCACGAGCAACGTGCTGTTCACCGGCGTTGATAACGCCACCTGCGCCTGCAACGTCGTCGGGAGCGCGGGCAGCTCGAATGCCACCACGGGATACCAGGACTGGCTCTGCGGCGACTACCTCGGCGGCAGCGGCACCGAGGGGTCGGTCACGGTGTACAGCGGCCTCGGCACCGTCGTCGGCACGATCGTGGGCGAGGACACCTACGACTACGCCGGCAACGCGCTGGGCGGTGGCGAGGACATCGACGGCGACGGCTACGACGACTACCTCGTCGGCGCGCCTCACGACGACGACGGCGGGTCGAGCGCGGGCGCGGTGTACGTGGTCTACGCGCCCATCTCCAGCTCCTCCACCTTCGACCTCGCGAGCGCCGACGCCAAGCTCGTGGGCTCGGCGACGCTCGACTACCTCGGGTACGCCGTGGCCCGCTCCCCGGGCGACGTGGACGGCGACGGCTACGCGGACGTGCTGGCTGGCGCGCACGGCGACGACCGCGCCGCCACCTCCGCTGGCAGCGTAGTGCTCTTCCACGGCCCCCTCGCGGGCGGGATCGCCATGACGGATGCCGCCGCGACGGTTTTCGGCACCTACGCGGTCCTGCTCGCGGGAACCCACTCCTGCGCGGACAGTGGAGACGTCGACGGCGACGGCGAGATCGACCTGCTCCTCGGCGCCGCGCTGGAGTCCACCGCGGGCGCCTACTCGGGCATGGGTTGGCTCGTGTCCGGGCCGCTCGGCGGCGCCTACGACATCGGCAGCGGCGACTACACCGCGTCATTCGCGTCGAGAAATCCCGACGAATCACTCGGTTATCGGTGTGCTATTTCCGACATCAACCACGACAGCGTGGACGATGTGGTGCTGGCCGGCCCCTACACCAACGTGGACGGGTACGAGGACGTTGGCGTGTTGCTCGGGTTCTACGGAGGGTGAACGGGGGACACGCTCTGCGCGTGTGTCGCCGTGATTCTCCAGGAACCAAGAGGCCGCGCTGGCCAGGGGAGCATCATCACCAGGTCGCGTACGACGACGGGTCAGCGAACCGTCGCTTCCCAGGGATTGACGATGACGGCACCGGTTCCCTCGAAGTCGGCGACGTTCCGAGTCGCGAGCTTCAGTTGGTGGCACACCGCGGTCGCTGCGAGCAGGGAGTCGATCGGCGGTCTCACGCGGCCTGCGCGACGGGAGGCCGCGCTGATCGCGCCCCAGCGCAGCGCGACCGCCTCATCGACAGGGAGGACACGGTCGGCGAAGGTCGTGCGCATTTCGTCCAGCCACGCCTCGACGCGTACCTTCCTCGGTCCCTCCTCCAACAGGTCGGCGCCCTTCTTGATCTCGCCCAGGGTGAGCACAGAGAGCCGCAGTTCGCTGTCATCGACCGAGTCCAGCCACGCAAGGACCCTCGGGTCCGGCGCGGGTCGGGCCAGCTCGGAGACCACGCACGTGTCGAGCAGCATCACGGGAGCACAACGTCGGGTCGCTCGCCCGCGTCTCGGGACAGGTCGACGCCATCCAGGGGCGCCGAGCGGAGAAACGCCTTGAAGCTGGGCATCGGCCCAGTCACACGCCGCCAGGTGTCGATGGAGACGACCACGACTACGGGCTCGCCGCGACGGGTCACCGTCTGCGGGCCAGATTGCAGGGCCTCTTCGACCACCTCGCTGAAGCGGTTCTTGGCGTCCTGAAGTTGCCAGGCGGTCGACATGGGCATGCTCCTGTCTAGACTGTCTAGATAGCGCCGATCTCGCGAAGGGTCAAGGTCCGATACCGAGCGACGCGGTCGAGCGCGCTCATCGCTCCTTCGCCCACGCTCATGGTCGCCCGGATGGAGGTCACAGTCCTTCAACGCTATGAATTGCTCACCACGCCCCGCCAGGCCCGCCATAAGCCCCCACGTCCGACCGCGAGCCGTCGGTGTCGTACACCGACGGGTCGCCCGCGTTGACCAGCGACGACGAGGCGGACAGGGTGAGGTCCCAGTAGGCAGCGTCGGACGAGGACGTGTCGCTGTAGCCGGGGCTCACCGCCCCGTTGCCGTTGGAGCCCACCGGGGTGGTGACGTTCACGAACTCGGTGGTGGTGTTGCCGTACCAGTTGGAGTAGGTGGAGTCGAGGGTGCCGGCGTAGCTGGTGGAGCCGAGGTACACCGCGCCGCCGAAGTTGTAGCGGGCGGACAGGCTGTTCTTGTAGACAGAGGTGTTCTCGACGGTGAGATCGCCGTAGGCGCCCATGTAGGCCATGCCGCCATAGGCCGCGTAGCCATCCAGCGTGTTGCCCACGATGTCGCAGTTGGTGAGGGTGGGGTTGGCGTAGTCGCTGGTGTAGAACAGGCCGTAGGCGTAGACGTAGCTGAAGTAGCCGTAGTCGAGCGTCTGGTTGGCGGCGACGATGCAGTTGGTGAAGCTCGGCTCGGAGTACTGCGCGGCGAAGATGGCCGTGCCATAGGAGGCGTAGGCGATCACGGAGTTCGAGTAGATTTTAGCGTGGTTGAACGAGGAGTCGTCGTAGCTCAGGTACGCACCCGTCCCGTGTGCCTGCGGCAAGTTGGAGTACAGGTACGCGGCGTTGCCGTAGAGATCGAGCCCGTCGAAGCTGCTGGCGCCATTGTAGAGGTACATGCCCGCGCCGTAGCTGTAGGCGTAGCGCCCGGTAGACGAGGTGTAATGGTAGCTGTAGTTGTAGGCGACCTCGGTGTCGGTGAAGTCGGCGTAGCAGCCGGTCGCGTGGAGTCCGGCGCCGTAGGCCAGCCCGTAGGAGGTGGCGTTGCTGATGTCGGCGCCGTTGTTGTAGATGGTCAGGTTGTCGATCGTACCCGAGTGGTTGGAAAGGTAGAGCCCGGTGCCGAACACGTAGAGATAGCTGGTGCTCGACGGCGTGGCATAGTTGTAGGCCACGGTGACGTCGGTCATCGTGGGCGAGCCGTAGATGTAGCCCCCGGTGCCATAGCAGCTCGTGGAGTTACAGGTGTTGCCGTAGACGTACAGGTCGTCGAGCACCGGCGAGGTGCCGGAGATGTAGAGGCCGGCGCCGGTCGAGGCCACGCCACCGGTGATCCCCACCCCGCGCAGCGCGGCGCCCGTCTCACCGCTGGCGATGCGCACCACGGGACCCGTGCCCGAACCATCGATGGTGGTGCTGGTGCTGCCTTCCCCCTGCACGGTAATGTCGCGACCGTTGAAGTCGATGGTCTCGTAGTAGTCGCCGGAGGCCACGCACACCGTCTCGCCGTCGGCGCTGGCGTCGATCGCGTCCTGGATGGAGACGTAGTCGGTGGGCACCCGGAGGCCGAAGTCGGTGAGCCCGTCGCAGTCGTTGTCGACGTCGTCGCAGGTGTCCTCGGCCGACGGGTTGATGTCGGCGTCGGCGTCATCGCAGTCGGTGGCCGAGAAGGAGGTGCCCGGGGGGGCCTCGCAGGCCTCCCCGGCGAAGGTGCCCGCGTAGCCGTCTCCGTCGCTGTCGCTGTAGTAGTCGGCGATGTCGATGCTGTCGGCCTCGTTGACCGCGCCGTCGCAGTCGTGGTCGACGCCGCCGCAGAACTCCTCAGCCGCAGGAAACACGCCGCTGTCGCCATCGTCGCAGTCCGTGGCGTTGGCCACGTAGCCGGTGGGCTGGTCGCAGGCGTCGGTGGGCGCGCG
Source organism: Deltaproteobacteria bacterium (assembly GCA_016875315.1). Lineage (GTDB taxonomy): Bacteria > Myxococcota_A > UBA796 > UBA796 > SXON01 > SXON01. Next base: position 5,776 of record VGRQ01000239.1, read on the forward strand.
AGGGTCGCCATAGCCGTCGCTGTCGCCGTCGCGGTACCAGGTGGCCGCGTCGGCGGCGGCCGACTCGTCGGCCTCGCCGTCGCAGTCGTCGTCGACGTCGTTGCACACCTCCATCTCGCCCGGGTTGACGGCACCGTCGGCGTCGTCGCAATCGTCGTCGTTGGCGGCATAGCCGTCGGGAACGGCGCAGGCGTCCAGGGGGGAGGCCACGTTGCCGAAGCCGTCGCGGTCGGCGTCCTCGTAGTAGGTTCGGCTGGCGCCGGTGCCGTCGTCGATGGTGCCGTTGCAGTCGTTGTCGGCCCCGTCGCAGGCCTCGGGGTTGCCGGGGAAGCTGGTGCTGTCGAAGTCGTCGCAGTCCCTGCACGAGTCGTAGCTGTCGCCGTCGAGATCGGCGGTGTCGGGGCTACCGTTGCAGTTGTAGTCGGGGTCGGCGCTGGTGCAGGCCGACTCGTCGGCGCCCGGGTGGTAGAGCGCGTCGGCGTCGTTGCAGTCGGTGGCATCGGCCACGTAGCCGGCCGGCTGCGTGCAATCGGTCTTGAAGGCGCTCTCGTCGCCGTAGCCGTCGCCGTCGGCGTCGGCGTACCAGGTATTGCCGGCGCCCTCGTCGGCCTCGCCGTCGCAGTCGTTGTCGACGCCGTCGCAGGCCTCGGTGCCGCCAGGGTAGTTCGCGGCGTCGTTGTCGTCGCAGTCCTCGGTGGCGGGGCTGCCGTCGTTGTCGGCGTCGACCGGGGCCTCGGGCGCGGTGTCCTCGGCGCTGTCGCCCGGCTTGTCGGTGTCGTCGTCCTCGGGAATGGCGGGACAACCGGCCAGGAGGGCGACGGCGAGCGCGAAGGGGATGCGAACCATGGGGAGAGGGCTCCGTGCGGCCCCTAGGCTACCCCCGAAATAGTTTTTCGGCCCTGGCGCCCTGGTGGTTCAGATAGCTGCAACCCCAACGACTCTCGGAGGTTCTCATGGTTTCTCTCCTTCTCCAACTCGTGGCCTGCGGTGGCCTCGGCAGCGACGACTACGGCACCGACACCCTCCCCACCGAGGAGCAGCTCAAGATCAACATGCCGGTGGCCAGCGACTCGGCCAAGTCGCCGGAAGACCTCGATGACTGGGCGATGTTCTACGAGTCCACCCGCAACGTCACCGAGCACGTCAACGGCATGATCACCTTCGTGCTCGGCAGCGTCTACCTCGTCACCCACACCCAGAAGCCCTCGTGGGTCGACGACGCCAAGACCGAGGCCATCTGGGGCCCCTACTCCGATAGCGGCCTCGACCCGGTGGAAACCGGCGTGCGCGTGAAGAAGAACGACGACGGGACCATCAGCTGGTACGTGTTCCAGGTGCCCAACGGCGGCACGGTGGAGGAAGACGCGGTGAACATCGCCGAGGGCCTCGTCGACGCCGGCAGCACCCGCACCGACGCCTCGGGCAGCTTCGGCGTGGACTTCTCTGCTGCCAACGCGCTCGACCCGGCGGTGAACCTCGTCGGTTCCTGGTCGGTGGTCTACGCCTACGACTCGGCGGGCGTGGCGGCCGTGGCCACGGCGGTGGACTACGGCCTCGAGAACTTCGACACGCTGAACGCCGAGTATGCCTACGACGAGGACTACGAGGGCGCGGGCACCATGGACCTCGGCTACGACAAGGACGTGAACTGGAGCGGCACCGAGGAGTGGGTGACCCTGCGCAGCCGCTGGGAGGCCGAC
>VGRQ01000240.1 GCA_016875315.1 Deltaproteobacteria bacterium
CCCGTGCGCACGCCGGTGCAGACGCCGGTTCAGACGCCGGCGGAGCCGGTCCGCCCGGCCTCCCCGTTCCGCGCCTCAGGCGACGCCTCCACGCTCGTCGTGGCGACCGGCATCGGCTTTCCTCCCATGTTCGAGACGCGCGGCGAACCGAAGGGCTACGACATCGACCTCGCCCGCGCGCTGGCGCCGCGGCTCGGCAAGCAGGACGTGCGCTTCGTTGGCGCGTCCGGGCTGCGCGAGCGGGTCGCGCGCGGCGAGGCCGACCTGGGCATCGGCGCCATCTCAGTGACGCCCGATCGCGAGCGTGAGACGCTGTTTTCCTTGCCGTACCTGACGCCGCAGGTCGTCGCCTTCGTGCCGACCGGCGCCACCGCACCGTTGGAGTCGCTCGCTTCGCGGCGCTGCTACGTGGCGCACGAAGTTTACAAGAAACAGGCGGCGGCTGCGGGGTGCGAGGTCCTCGGCGTGAAGGAGGCCAACGCCGCGCTGGTGGAATCGAGAGAGGGGAAGGCGGACGTCCTCGTCATGGACACGCTCGAGGCCCTGCTGCACCGCGATGCGTGGGAGCCCACGCCGATCGTGCTATCGACCGACCGGTACGCGATCGCGCTCCAGCTCGGCAACGACGAGCTCAAGTCCAGCGTCGACCGGGCCCTCGGGGACATGATCGCCGACGGCACACTGGCCGCCCTGAACGCCCGCTACGGCTTCGACACCATCGTCGCCGCCGGGGGCTCCATCCGGTAGGCCACGCCCAGCGCGTCGAGGAGCGCGAGGACGAAGTCCTCGTGACGCCGGATGCGCGTCCCGAGCGGGAAGCCGCGCCACGTCTCGAGGCAGAGCCCGAGCATGCCGTAGCGGGCGACGAACTGCTCCGTCGAGCTCGTCGTGATCGGGTAGTAGTTGGCGCGGAATCGCTCGCGCTCCTCGGCGGCCTTGGCGTTGGCGCGGTCGAGCACGCCCGTGAGGATCGGCGGCATGGGCTCGACGCCGTAGACGACCGTCTGGCCGAACGTCTTGGGATTCTTGCCGTCGTGGAGGTAGCGAGACTCGTGTAGCGTGATGACGGCGTCGGCGTCGCGCTCGCCGACCCACGCCATGAGCTCCGCCGCGAGGCGGGCCTCGTAGTCCTTCCCCGTGGGGTCGCCTGGGAACGCGTGGTTCAGGTCGCGGTTGACGGAGCGCTCGCCGAGGTCGGCGGCAGGCTTGTTCATTCGCGGTAGAAACACGACGGCGCCGGAGAGGACCTCGAGCCGCGCCGCCAGCTCGTCCGCGGCGAGGATGCCCGCGACCTCGTCGCCGTGGATGCCGGCCTCGACGATGAGGCGAGGGCCGTCCGCGGCACCTCGGCGCTCCCGCCAGGGCGTGGCATACGTCGTGCCGGCACCGACCTCGCCGCGCACATCGTCGGCCCCCACGGGCGCGGCCGCCACGGGCGCAGGCGAGGCCACGGGGAGCGTAGCCTCGGGGAGTGTCGCCGCCGCGGGGTGGGGTCCCTCACACGCGACGAGGGGGAGGAATAGGAGCACGGGCGGGCAGCCTACCTCCTCGGGCGGCGACGCGCCCGAGGGGCGGCTCAGGGCGAGATCCCGACTCGGCCCACCGCCGTCGACCGGGTCGTCGAGTTCCTTCGCGACGCCCAGGGCCGCGTGCTCCTCCGGAAATGAGGTCTACGCGGCCTGGCCTCATAGACGCGCGCCATGGCGCGCCCCAAGCTCGCGAAGGATCTCGTGGCCCCACTCGATGACCGTTCCGAGTGAAAGCACCTCAGGCGGTAACACTACGTGGAGGGCCGGGCGCGCCCCCGGGTGATGGACTTCGGCATCGCGAAGGTGCTGGAGGCCTCCCAGCTGAGCACGGGGAAACGGCGGACACAAGCAGAGTTTGAGCTCGGGACGATCGAGTACATGAGCCCCGAGCAGATCCGAACGCCGCTCGCCGTCGGCCCCCGTTCCGACATCTTCGCGCTCGGCGTGATGCTCTACCAGCTGCTCACCGGCACCACACCCTTCCCGGGGGAAAATCCCTTCGACGTCAAGCGGAACATCGTCGAGGGACGGTACGCGCCGGCCGGTTCGTTGACACCCGAGGTGTCACCGCTCCTGGACGCGTGCATCGCCCGCGCCCTGGCGCCCGATCCGGAGGCGCGCTTCGCGGACTGCGGCGCGATGTCGCAGGCTCTGCTCGCGGCGATCGACGCGGGCGGGAGCGCGGTGGGCCACGCGGTCCCGGGGATCGCGGTGGGCGCGGCGGCGCACCAGGGGGTCGCGATGGGGGGGCCGCCGGCGCCAACGGACAACGGTGCGGGCACGCCCAATCGACCTGTGGTGCCCGCCTACGCGGTGCACCCTCCGGAGCCCCCACCCGCGCCGACCCGGAGCGGACTCCCGGTGGTTCTCGCCGGCCTCGTAGGCGCCGGCGGGCTCCTATGCGGGGTGGCGGGAGTGCTCGCCATACTATCGACCCGCGGCGACCCGGAGACCGCCGCGACGGCGCAGTCCCGGGCGCCCTCTCCCCCGGGGGCGACCGCCCCGCAGGCGACCGCCCCGCAGGCGACCGCCCCGCAGGCGACCGCCCAGCAGGCGACCGCCCAGCAGGCGACCGCCCCGCAGGCGACCGCCCAGCAGGCGACCGCGTCCGCTGGAAACGCTGCATCGAGCGCGATTGCGCTGCCGGGCTGGATCATCTGCATTGGCGCCTTCAATACTCGCTCGGAGGCGCAGGCGCAGGCCAGTAAGTTCGCCCGCGAGGGCATTCCTGACACCGGCGTGCTGTGGATTCCCGACTACGGGAGCCTCAGCGGCGCGAAGATGTGGCTCGCCTACTCTGGCCCCATTCCCCAGGCCGACGTGCGCGGAGCCCGGGCGCGGCTGTCGCAGGTGCAACGGATCATGCGCGACGCCTACGGGCTCCTGCTCGACAAGGGTCCACCGCGAATCAAGCTGGAGCCCTGATGACGTGGATGTCTCTTGCCGCCTGCGTGGGGGCAGCTCCGGCGCCCGGGAGCGTCGCGGAGCCAGAGATCGCCGGTGAGCCAGCTCCCGAGGAGGCCGCCGGCGCCGCAGCCGGGACGATCATCCCGGGAGCACCTTCACGAACTACGACCCTGCTACCCACTTCCTGCCACTCATGGACGGTAACTTTGAGAAGCAACAACCGAGCGATGCGCAGCTCCAGGGGCTCGTCCGCGTGCTCGCCTGGGGCAGCCAACAGTACGGCGTCGAGCCGGAGGCTATCGGCGTGCATCGCGACTTCGCCGCCACGCTCTGCCCCGGGAAGCACCTCCTCGACCGCGTGAAGTCTGGAGAGATCGCGCGAAGGGTCGGCGAGTTGCGAGCCACAACGGACATGGCACTCGTGGTGCTCGACGACGACGCGGGAAAAGCAGGGTTGCCCGTGAACCGTGAGGCGACGGGTGGGGTGAACGCGGTTGAGCCAAAGTAGTCCGCTCGGTGGCAGTCCTCCACCCAGGTGTCTCCCATCCCGCCGGCTTCCCGCACCGCATCCTGCCGCCAGCGTGCGCCGGCTCAGCCAGCCGCTCCACACCGCCTCAAAACGTCCTCCACCTCGTCGTCTTCGGGCTCCTTCACCGCGGCCCACAGCCTCGCCGCCTCAGCGAAAAGCGCCTGGTCGCCGCGGACCTCACCGAGTTCCGTGAGGCGGCCACCAGCACGCGGCGGGTGATGTCGGAGGCGGGCACCCGCTGATTCTACCGCCTCCGCACCGCCACCAGCAGCGCGAGCGCCAGGCCAAGCTGGGCCGGGAGCCGCGCCGGCGAGTTGCAGCCACACCCCATCTCGCCGATCACCTCGGCCTCGCCGGGGGCAGCGTCGCGAGGTGTCATCGACGCCGTGTCGCGACCGCCGGCGTCGCCGGGCCGATCGTCGCCGGCGGGCTCCTCGTCGCCTCCCGTGGTGTCGTCGGCGGGCTCCTCGGCCGTCACCTCGACGTCGAGCAGGGGTGACTGGCTGCCGTCGCCGTCTTCCTTCGAGGACAGGTGCGTGGCGTTGGCGCCCGCGGCGAGGATGGCGAAGGCCACCCGGCCGCCGGCCACGGTGCCGGCGGTGACATCGATGGTCGCGACCTGGGCCTGCGTGAGCGCGCCGAAGCTGCCGAGGTAGGCCCCGAGCGCCGGGCGCCCATTCCATGTCAGGCTGTCTTCCGACCAGCTCGTGTCGCCCACGGCGTACACGTGGCCGCCATCGCCGTCGGCCGAGGTGACGTCGCGGGCGGTGACCTGGAGTTGGGCGCTCTGCACCGTCCCCGAGAACGCGGAGAGGTCGAAGCTCAGGTAGGCCACCGACATCACGTCGCTGCCCTCGATCTCGATGGTGAGGTCTTCCGAGTCGGAAAACACGCTGTCAGGTTCCCAGGCCGCCGCCGTCACGTCCTCGATGGGCACCAGCGTGGAAGGGTCGCCGTCGTCCACCACGGTACCGTCGTCGGCAGGTTCCTCGCCCGTCCACCCCACGAGCTGGAGGTCGGAGTACAGCGCGCCGATGGGCGCCGAGTAGCCAGCCTCCCAGTTGTTGAGCGGCAGCCACAGGGTGCCCACCCGCATGTCCATCCCCGGGGCCTCGAGGTAGAGGAGCTCCGAACCATCTCGGTACAAGGCGCAATAGCCCTCGCCCCAGGCGATGGTGAAGGTGTGGGCGGCGCCGTCCCAGTCGAACGTCGCGGCGCGGTCCTCGGCGCCCTGTGTCTCGTCCCAGCACTTGAGCTTGGCCTGCCCGTGGTCGGCGCTGTTGTCAGACCCGTACACGCGCAGGTTGATCGCCCGGTTGCTGTCCCAGTGGCCGCCCTCGTCGAAGAGCTCGATCATGTGATTGTTGTCGCCGGTCAGGTTGCCCAGGCTCACGTCGTCGATGACCACCGACACCTGCCCCCGCGCGAGCTGGGTGCCAAAGTCCCAGTACTGGCGCGAGTTGCTGTCGTCGATTCTCCAGCCCGAACCTGTGAAGCTCCCGCCGTACACCGCCGTGGCGGAGGACCCGCTGGCGAGGGAATCGCGAATGTTGACGTCCTGCGCGAGCGCGAGTGCAACGAGAAACATGGCCTAGTCCTCCTGGCGCAGGGGTCCCTGCACGCGGAAAATCACGTCATTGAAGTCGAGGTCGCCGCCGCCGGGCAGGTCTTCGAAGCCAACAATCCAGCTGCAGTTGCCCTCGTACGTCGTCGCGCCGTGCACCACGCCGTCGCCGTTGCGGCTCGCGGGACCGGTGAACCACGTGTTGCCGGTGTTGTGCACGAACGCGGCGAAGATCAGCTCAGTGCCCGCGTCGTAGGGACCGAGCTGCGTGCTGGCCCCCGGCGTCGCGGTCCACGCGTCGAACAGGTGCTGGGTGACGGGCGAGTGAATCCACAGCTCGTCGGTGTAGGAGGTGTCGGAGCCGACGAAGGTGACGGTGACGGGCTCGGTGGCGCCATCGGTGACCACCCTCGCGGCCGGGTTCAGGTCGTAGCCATCCTCCGGCTCGTAGCAGGGGTCGCCGCCCTCCTCGGGCACCTCGGCACTGTCCTCGTCGCCGCTGTCCTCTTCGCGTGGGCCGCCGATGCCGCCAGAGTCCGCGGTGAAGGCCCCGGTGTCGGCCTCGCCGGCGAGGGCCTCCTTCTCGGCCGGGGTGCTGAAGCCGTAGTCGGTACAGGCCAGGAGCGGGACGAGCCACATGGGATCCTCTCGCCTTCGAACGAAGCAATCCCCGTGCCAACGGAGAAACGCCGATTTTCTACGAGGGACGGGGCACGGGTTCCCCAGCGGGGAGGCGGAGCCTCATCCTCGCGCCGCCCTCCGCGCGGTTCTCGGCCGTCAACGTGCCGCCGTGTTCCTCCGCAATTCCCCGGCAGATGGCCAGCCCGAGTCCCGTCCCCTCCCCCACCGGCTTGGTGGTGTAGAAGGGCTCGAACAAGCGAGGAAGGACCTCGGGCGAGAAGCCCGGGCCCGTGTCTTCCACCCGGATCTCGCCCGGCGCCGCGCGCACCCAGACGGTGCCTCTCGGGGCGGCGGCGAGCGCGTTGCGCAGCAGGTTGTGGAGCAACTGGTCGAGCGCGGCCGCGTCGCCGAGCGCCGGGGAGGGCTCCACCTCGACGACCAAGCTGACGCCCGCGCGATCGGCCTCCCGCTGCACCAGCGCCACCGAGCTGCGAACGACGTCGGCGAGGTCGATCGGGGCACGGACGCCCGACTGGGGGCGCCCGAGCCTCAAGAGTGCCCCGGTGATGTCGCGGATGCGCTGGGCCTGGCGAGCGATCACGTGGAGGTCGGCCACGGTGTCGGCGGGCAGGGTGGCGGCATCGTCGAGGAGCAGGGTGGCGCGGCCGAGGATCACGGCGGCGGGATTGTTGACCTCGTGGGCCACCCCGGCGGCGAGGCGCCCCACGGCGGCGAGGCGCTCGCGAGCGACGATCTCCTCCCGCGCCTGCACCAGCTGCTGGCTCCGCTCCAGTACCCGGGCCTCCAGCTCGCGATTGAGCGCTTGCAAGGCCTGCCGATCGGCCACCACCTGCTGCCGCAGGGCCTCCAGCGCCAGCGCGAGTTGGCGCGGCTCGTCGGTGCCCACGCTCGGGACCGGGTCGGCGAACTGCGAGGCCCGGAGCTGGTCGGCGTGCCGCGCGAGGGTGACCAGGGGACGGACCACGAGCGCGTCGAGCACCAGGGCCGCCGTGAAGGCCATGGCCACGGCGAAGGCCACGAAGATCGCGGCGCGAGCGCGGCCGTCCTCGGGATCGTCGGGCGGCGACAGCGCGAAGTCGGCCACCATCCCGCCCACCACCCCGAGCACGAGCAGGACACTGAGCTTGAGCGCGAGCCCTGGCCGCTTCATGTAGCGGCGACTATCTAGCGGCCGGCCACTCGGCGGGTATAGTCGCCCGCCATGCCGAACTGGAAGCACCACGTCTTCGTCTGCACCAACAAGCGCCCGCCGGGGCACCCGAAGGGCTCCTGTGCCGATCGTGGCTGCACCGACGTGCTTTTCGCGCTCACCGAGGCGATCGACACCGACGACTGGATGGTGGAGAACGTGAAGCTCAACACCACCAACTGCCTCGGTCCCTGCCGGGCCGGGCCCACGATGGTCGTGTACCCCGAGGGCGTGTGGTACGCCGGGGTGACCGAGAAGGACGTGGGGGAGATCGTGCGCGAGCACCTCAAGGGTGGAAAGCCGGTAGAACGCCTCAAGTTGGCGGACGGGTAGGGAGGCGAGATGCTCGGGAAACTACGCCAGGCGATCACGGGCAAGGCAGACGGGGGGATCCGCGAGGCCCTGAAGGACAAGATCCGCGGCGCGCGGGGCGGGACGGCCGAGCCAGCTGTGCAGGCACCGCCAGCGGCCCCCTCCCGGCCTCCGGCCACCCTCCCCCGCGAGCGGGGGAGGGACACGAGCGAGATGCCCGCGGCCGAGCTGGAAGCCCCCTCCCGGCCTCCGGCCCCCGCGACAGAGCCCGTCGGCGAAGTG
>VGRQ01000241.1 GCA_016875315.1 Deltaproteobacteria bacterium
AGGTCATTGCCAAGTCGCGCGCCGAAGACCTAGCCGCCGTCCTCGGCCACCTCACCGCGCCGGAGCAGCGCCTCGTCTTTGCCAACGTGAAGGACGACGCCATGGCCGCCGCTGTCCTCACCTCCCTGCAAGGCGACGACCTGCTGCACATCGCCACCGATCTCTCGCCCGACCGCTTCGTCGCGCTGTTCGAGCACCTCGCCGCCGACGACCAGACCGACCTGCTCGCGCGGCTCCCCGAGGAGCTGCGGGAGAACATCCTGCAGCGGATGAAGGGCGAGGCCCGCGAGGAGGTGGAGGAGCTGCTCGGCTACGCCTCCGACACGGCGGGCGGCATCATGTCGCCGCTGGCCTTCCGCCTGCAAGACGAGATCACCTGTCGCGACGCGATCGCCGCCGTGCAGGAGGCGGCCGACCACGAGCTCATCTACTATGCCTATGTCGAGAACCACGACGGGCAGCTCGTCGGCGTCACCTCGCTCCGCAACCTGCTCACCCACCCGCCGAGCACCAAGCTCTCCGACATCATGTCGACCGACGTGCTCAGCGTGCGCGCCGAGACCGACCAGGAGGAGGTGGCCCGCGTGGCGGCCAAGTACGACCTCCTCGCCGTGCCGGTCGTCGACGAGGCCCGGCGGCTGCTCGGCATCGTCACCGTCGACGACGTCATCGACGTCATCAAGGACGAGGCCGCCGAGGACATGCTGCTCATGGCCGGTGTCCGTGAAACGGAGGACGAGCCGGGCGGCCGCGTGCGCAACGCCTTGCGACGGCTGCCCTGGCTAACCATCACCTTGCTCGGCGGGCTGCTCATCAGCGAGCTCATCTCGGTGTTCGACGGCATGATCCGGGCCGAGATCGTGCTCGCAGGCTTCATCCCCATCGTGATGGGCATGGAGGGCAACGTGGGCATCCAGGCCGCCACCGTCACCGTGCGCGGCATCGCCACCGGGCGCATCGACACCGGCGTGGGCCGCGCCGTGGGCGCCGAGGTGTTCAACGGCCTGTTCCTCGGCGTGGTGTTCGCGCTTGCCATCGGCGGCTACTGCCTGCTCCGCTTCGGGCACGTCGACGTGGCGGCGAGCGTGGCGGTGGCGTTGATCACCGGCATGACCAGCGCCTCGCTGGTCGGCACGCTCGTGCCGCTCAGCTTGCGACGCTTCGGGGTCGACCCGGCGATCGCCACCGGCCCCTTCGTCACCACCCTGATGGACGGCCTCGGGCTGACCATTTACCTGGGCGTCGCGGCGCTGCTCCTGTCCTGATGCGCGACCCCGGGCGCGAGCGGGTGGGCGTGGTGGTGGCGCGGCAGGCCTACGGCGACCACGACCTCATCCTCCGCCTCGTCGTCCCCGACGAGGGGCGCGTGGTGGCCTTCCTCCGCGGGGGACAGAAACGACCTCGGGGCCTCGATGTCGCGACACGGGCGCGCGTTCGCCTCCGGGGGCGCGAGGGGGGGATGGACACGCTGGTCGAGGCCGAGGTGGAGGAGTCGCGACTTGGACTACGCTCGGACTACGGGCGGCTCGCGCTGGCGCAGTATGCCTGCGAGCTGGTGGGCGCCTTCGTCCACGAGGGACAGCCCGAGCCGCGGCTCTTCGCCCTGCTGGAGACGGCGCTGCTGGTGCTCGACGCCGCCCAGGGCACGCCGGGTCGCGCCTTCCTCGCCGCCGTCCAGCTCAAGACGCTGACCTTCGCGGGCGTGTGCCCCGAGGTGCTCCGCGCGATGGAGCGGCTGGAACGGCTGCGTCGCCTGCCGCTGCGCGAGCTGGTGGACGAGCCCCTCGACGCCGAGGCCGAGGCGCTCGTCTACGAGGCGGTGCGCGCGCACCTCGGCCACGAGCTCGGCGCGCGCGCCCTCGTTGCCGGGCTAGGCTGAGCGCATGGTGCTCATCCTCGCGGCCTGCATCTACAGCAGCGACGACAGCGACACCGCCGTCACGTGGTCGGGCTGGGTGTATGGCAGTCCCGATGCCAGCGAGGACACCGTGCTGGCCGAGGGGCACGTCAGCTTCTGGGTGGAGCCCTTCGACGCGGAGCCGGTGGCGGCGAGCCAGCCCTACGAGGACTACCCGGGCTACTGGCAGGTGGAGCTGCTGCCGGCCGTGGCGGTCAACGTGCGCGTGAGTAGCGACTTGTCGCGACCTGCAGTGTGGGCCGGCGACGTGCCGGCCGACGACGGGAGCTGGTTCAGCGGCGCCCTCTTTGCCGCCGACGACGCCTGGCTCGAAGACCTTTTCGACGCGCTCGACGGCGACGGCGACCTGTGGGTAGACGGCGCGCGCGAGGGGGGCGTGCTGGTGCTCGGCACGCCAGCCACGGCCGACATCGACTGCGCCACGCTCACGGTGAACGACGAGGCCGCCAGTTGCTGGGTCGTGGCCGACGACGGCAGCGTGACGCGCGCCACCGAGGGGCTCCCCACCTACTTCGCCGCCATCGCCGCGCCGGGCGATGTCTTCGTGCGGGCCGGCGAGGCCGAGGAGCACTATGTTGCCGACGCGGGCGACGTGGTGTTCGCCCTGTACTTCTTCGGAGACTCGTCGTGAGCTTCTTCCTCTTGCTCGGCTGCGACCCGATGGTCACCGAGGTGCAGATGACCGGGACGGTACACGACGCCCCGGCCAACGAGGGCAACGCGGTGGGCGAGGCCACGGTCACCTCCCTCAACGGTGCCGGCGAGCCCTTCGGCGTGGCGACCACCGGCAGCGACGGCAGCTTCTCGGTCACCGTGCCGGCAGGCGCCCCCTTCTTCGTGGGCGTCGAGAAAGACGGCTACGTGCCCACCGCCTTCTCCGGGACCTCCGGGGTGAGCGATTTCGATGCCGGCGCCGGGTACCCGTGGCTGTCGACCCTGGACTGGGCCGCAACCGAGCGCGCCCGCTGGGAAGGCTGCGCGAGCTACACCGACGAGGGCGGCTTCGTGTCGGGGCAAGCGCTGGCGATCGTGCCGGGAACGGACGATTACACGTCCTGGCCGCCCCTGCCCGACGCCGAGATGCTCGCCTACGTCTCGGGCGACGAGGCCCTGCCTGCCTGCTACCTCGACGACGAGGGCGTGGTCCTCGCCGAGGGCGCGTCGACGGGCATGACCGGCGAGTACGCGATCTTCGGCGTCCCGGCGGGCCAGGTGGTGATCGAGCTGACCGTGGCCCGGGGCGATGGCGAGGCCGGCACCGACCTCTTCCAGTTCGTGGCCTTCGAGGACGGCCTGATTCCGGTTTTCCCCACGCCGGTAGAGTTGTAGGGTCAACCACCCGCTTTTCTGACCGGCCGGGCGAAAAACCCCGCCTGTCCCCCTTGCCCGGCAACCAAGCCCGCACTAATCTCGCGCCGCTCACACGGCGTTTCACCGCGTCGTAGTTCGCAGGCCACCTTCCTTCCCGCCGGAGTTTCTCATGGGCCAGATGATTTCCAAGCCCGATGCCAACCCCATCATCCTCGCCGTTGCCAACTGGTTCGTCCCCGGCCTCGGCTACTTCCTCATGGGCCAGAAGAAGAAGTTCATGATCACCCTCGGCATCATGATCGGCGTGATCGTGGTCGCGGTGTGTACCTTCGGCCTCGGCGGTATCCTCGGCTTCATCAACTTCGTCTTCGTCTACGACGCCTACCTGCTCGGCCAGAAGCTGCAGGCCGGCCAGTCGATCGGCGAGAACGAGAACGGCCTCGACTTCCTCAACGCGATCTTCAAGGACTGATCGCGGCGAGCTGAGCGGCACCCGTGGCCACGGTCATACCGCCTGCCATCGGTGCCGCCTCGTGCGTGCATGCCTGGTTGCTCCGCGGCTTCGTGGAGTGCGGGCTGCCCGACGTCACCCTCGGGGGCACCGTCCCCGAGGGTGGTGCATTTAACGCCGAGAACATCCGGCTGAATCGCGGCGTCGAGGGGATCCTCCTCTGTTTCCCGGGCTTCGAGCCGGGCGAGGAGTGGGTGTACGGGGTGGCCGTGGCCGGCGCGGCGTCGGCAGTCCACGTGCGCTGTCGCGACACGCTGTTCTCGCAGTCCTACGCGGGGCTCCCGGTCGACGCCATCGCCGCGCGCGTCTTGCTCGATGTGCGTGCCCACAACGAGGCCTTCGTGCGCTGGCGCGCGGGCGGCGGCGAGGTGTCGGTGGCGGAGTCGCGCACCGTCGGCGACGCGCGCGGCATCGAGTGTTCGCGCGACCTCGGCGACTTCCTCGATCGGCGATATCGCCAGAACCTGCTCCTGGTCGAGGGCCCCTCGCAGGGCTGGTGGATCGCAGGGATGTCAAGACAGGCCCGGGGCGCGCAGATCACCACGGGCGTAGGCAACGATCCCACCTACCGGCTGCGCGCCGAGGCGCCGATTCACGACCGTCCCGAGTACCGGCTGTACGCCGAGTCGCTCAAGACGCTGGGCACGGTGATGTTCGTGTCGGGCCTGGTGGGCCTGCTGGTGGCGGCCATCAGCTTCACGATCGCGGGCTACAACGTATTTTCCCAGCGAGTCGACGTGATGGTGCTGGAGGCCTGGGAAGCCAACCTGTGGCCGCTGCTCGCCTTCCTCGGCGGCAGCCTCTACGGGGTGGTCCAGGTGCTCGGCGGCCTCCGGCTCCGCGCGCTGCGCAACCTGTGGCTGGTGCGGATCTGCGCGGCGGTGGGCCTCGTGCCCTGCGTGGGCACCTGCTGGCTGGTGGGCCTGCCGCTCGGGGCCTGGGTGCTGTGGAAGTTGATGGACGAGAAGGCGACGGTGATCTTCGGTAGAGGTTAGTCGCGGCGCCCCATGGCCAAGCCAAAGACCTTCCAGGACCTGATCCTGGTGTTGCAGAACTACTGGGCCACCCAGGGCTGCGCGATCCTGCAGCCCTACGACAAGGAGATGGGCGCTGGCACCTTCCACTGGGCCACGCTCTTGCGCCCGCTCGGTCCCGACCACTGGCGCTGCGCATACGTGCAACCCTGCCGCCGCCCCGCCGACGCGCGCTACGGCGAGAACCCCAACCGCCTCGGTCACTACTACCAGTACCAGGTGCTCATCAAGCCGAGCCCGCCCGACATCCAGAAGTTGTACCTGGGGAGCCTGGAGGCGATCGGCCTCGACCTGCGCCAGCACGACGTGCGCTTCGTGGAAGACGACTGGGAGTCGCCCACGGTCGGCGCCTGGGGCCTCGGCTGGGAGGTATGGCTCGACGGCATGGAGGTCACGCAGTTCACCTACTTCCAGCAGGTGGCCGGCCTCGACTGCGACCCGGTGAGCGCCGAGCTCACCTACGGGCTCGAGCGCCTCGCAATGTACATCCAGGGGGTCGACAACGTGTACGACCTCGTGTGGGTCGATCACCCCGTGCGCATCACCTATCGCGACGTGTACCATCGCAACGAGGTGGAGCAGAGTCGCAACAACTTCGAGCTTGCCGATGTCGCGGCGCTCCTCGCCCAGTTCGAGGCTGCCGAGCGAGAGTGCAAGCGGCTGCTACGCGCGGTGCCGCTGGTGGCCTACGACCACATGGTGATGGCGAGCCACACCTTCAACATGCTCCAGGCGCGCGGCGCGATCAGCGTGGCCGAGCGCGCCGGCTACATCAAGCGCGTGCGCGACCTCGCCGTGAACGTGGCGCGGTCCTGGGCCGGGGCGGAGGTGCTCGATGCCTGAGCTCTTCATCGAGGTGGGCACCGAGGAGATGCCGGCGCGTTTCGTGGGCCCGGCGGTCGATGGCCTCGCCGCCAACCTGGCGAAGTTGCTAGGCGGCCTGGCCTCGTCGCCCCCGCGCAAGTGGGCCACGCCGCGCCGCTTCGCGGTGGCCTTCGACCACGTGGCCGCGCGGGCGCCGCGCACCGAGAAGCTCGTGACCGGACCCGCGGTGAGCGTGGCCTTCCGCGATGGGGTCGCGACACAAGCCGCCGTTGCCTTTGCCGCCAAGTTTGGCCTCGCGCCCGAGCAGCTGGAGCGCGTGCAGGGGCCCAAGGGCGAGGTGATCGCGGCGCGCAGCGTGGAGGGGGGGCAGGCGCTGGAAGAGATCGTCGCCGGGGGGCTGGAGGCGGCCATCCTCGGCATCCCGTTCAAGAAGACGATGCGCTGGGGCAGCCGCCGCGAGAGCTTCGCGCGGCCGATCCGTCACGTGTGCGCGGTGCTCGACGGCGAGCGCGTCGATGCCACGGTGTGCGGGCTTCGCACTGTCGATGACAGCGACGGGCACTGGCTCCTCTCGCCCGATCGTTTCAGGGTCCGCTCCGCCGATGGCTGGGTGGCGGACAGTCGCCTGGGCCGCGTGATCGCCGATGTCGCCGAGCGTCGCGACATCATCGTCCACGAGCTGCATGCCGAGGCCGCGCGCCTCGGCGTCGACCTGCGCATCGACGAGGACTTGCTCGCCGAGGTGGTCAACCTCGTCGAAGCTCCGCGCGTGCTCGCCGGGGCCTTCGACGCCTCGCTGCTCGACCTGCCGCCGCGGCTGCTGGTCGAGAGCATGAAGGTGAACCAGCGTTATTTCCCTACCTACCGGGATGGCGCGCTCACCCAGCACTTCCTCTTCGCGAGCAACAACCCCGACGGCCACGCCGCGCTCATCGCCGAGGGCAACGCGCGCGTGCTCGCGGCACGTTTTGCCGACGCGAAGTTCTTCTTCGAGGAAGACCGCAAGAAGCCCCTGGCCGAGCATGGGCAGCGGCTCGCGGGGATGATCTGGATTCGCGGGCTCGGATCCATGGCCGAGCGGCAGGTCGCGGTGGCGACGGCGGCCGAGCGCCTCGCGCCGATGGTGGGGGCCGACCCGGCGGGCACGCTCGCGGCGGGCCTGTTGTGCAAGTGCGACCTGGCCACGCAGATGGTGGGGGAGTTCCCCGAGCTGCAGGGCCACGTGGGCCACCTGCTCGCCGCGCGCGAGGGCGTGGCGGCGGCGGTGGCGATCGAGGAGCACTACCACCCCCGCTTCAGCGGCGACACGCTCCCCACTTCGGCCGCGGGACTCGCGCTCGCGCTCGCGGAGCGACTCACGTTGCTGCACCGCACCTTCGCCGCGGGACTGCAACCCAGGGGCGGCGCCGACCCACTCGGCTTGCGGCGCGCGGCCAACGGGGTGGTGGCGCTGCTAGCGGGGGCGGGCTGCTCTCTGCCGGAGCTGTTCCGGGCGGCAGGCCTGGATCCCCGCGACGACGTGATCGACTTCGTGCTCGCACGGCAACGTGCCAGCTTGCAGGAGGAAGGTATCCCCACCGACGTGGTCGACGCGGCGATGGGAGCCGCCCTGTCGCCCGGCGACCTTCTCGGGATGGCGGAGCGCGCGCGGGCGCTCGGCGCGCTCGTCCGCGACGGCCGGTTCGGCGCCGTCCGCGCCACCTTCCGCCGGGTGGCCGGGCTGGTGAAGCAGAACCCCGGCGAGGCGCCGTCGCTGGAGTCACTGGACGAGTCACGCCTGGGCGACGCCGGTCGCGCCCTTTCCAGCGCCGTCTACTTCGCGTCCCACGATGGCGGCGTGTCGC
>VGRQ01000242.1 GCA_016875315.1 Deltaproteobacteria bacterium
CGCGCCCCCGGCCCGGGCACGGCCGCCGACGCCTGGCTCGACGCGAGCGCGCTGCACCTCGACGAGGGGCGGCTAGAGGCGGCGCGCGAGACGGTGGCCCGGGCACTGTCCACCTGCCCGGGGCACGCCGAGGCGGAACACTACGCCCGGCTGCTCGCCGAGCCCGATGCCATGGAGGCCTGGCAGCGACACGAGCGCGCCCGCCCGGCGCGGCGCTCGCGGAAGAGCCTCGCGGCGCGCGACGTCCACAGCCTGCGCCCCAGCCGTCGCAACGGCTGGGTGAGCGAGCAACGCCTGCGGCGCCGCTGCTACCTGGTCGAAGACGACATGGCGGTGTTGCCGGGAACGGGGCTCGATCGACTCCGGCAGGCGGGCTGGTACGACTACTTCGTCGGCACCGACAGCGACTTCGCGCGCCTGGGCCCCGGCCACCCGCTCGTACACGCCGAGCTCGACCTCCAGCGGCTCCTCGCCCAGGTCGACGAGGGACGCAGTGTCCTCGACGCCGCCACGCGCGCCTGGTTCGAGGCCCAGCAGAGCCACGACCACGAGCGCATCAACGACACCGCGCAGCTGGTCTGCGGCCTCGCCACCGCCGACGACGCGCTGGTGGATCTCGGGATCGAGGCCGCGAGCTGGCTGCTGCGTCGCGCGCCCGAGCACGCCGCGCTCTGGCACGCCTACCTCGCCTGGCTCGGTCACCTCGCGGGCCACCCCGAGGCCTGCGACCATGCCCACGAGGTGCTCCGCCTGCCGATGACCGACACGCTGTCCTGGCGGCTGGCAGCCAGCACGCTGGTGGCGGAGGGCCGGCGCGCCGAGGCGGCGCCGTACCTGTCGCGACACCGCGACGACCCGGTCCATGGGCACGCCGCGCGGCAGCTCGAGCAGCTCAAGGGCGAGCTGGCGCCGTTCCGCGTCCACGTGTCGCCCCGCCTGCTGCCGCGCTTCACCCCGCCGCCGGCGCGGCGGGAGCCATCCCAGGGCCTGTTCCTAGCCTAGGTGCCCCACCGTCACCTCGGCGCCGAGCTGCTCGCAGAGATCCGCGTACCAGCGAGCGGCGGCCTCGGCTCGGCCCGGCAGGGCGCGCGTGCCCCACACCACCGCCACCGCCTCCCGCGTGTCGGCGCTGGTCTTGGTGCGCTGCGCGTCCTTCACCGCGTTGGCGCAGGGCCCCTCGGCGTCGGCGAGGCAGAGCAGGCCGCCGAGGTCGATCGCCTGCCCGCTGGCGTTGAAGACGTAGCTCGCGCCCCGCGGCGCCACGACGATCGACAGCGCCCCCTCGGCGCGCGCGCGGTCGACCACGCTGATGGGCAGGCCGCTGTGGAGCGAGACGACGTTGCAGGCATCGACGAGCGCGTTGATCGGAGACAGCGCGCCCTCGCTCGCGGCGCGCACCAGGTACTCGCTCGCCGGCTTGCTGCGCCCGGTGGGCTTGAAACCCCCCCAGCGGAGGAGGTCGCGCACGGCGGCCCGGATCTCGTCGCTCGGCGCCATCGGCGCGGCCGCGTCGATCCTCAGGGCGTCCAGCAACCACGCGGGCGACGCGCCCGGGCCCGAGGGGAAACGAGCAGCGAAGGCGTGCGCGTCGAGCAGCGGGTGGTCGGGGAGGGCGATCATCGCCGCCCTACTTGAAGGTGATGCCCTGCGGGGGCACGTTCCGGGGCCAGCGGGTGCCGACGCAAGCGACCGCCCCTTCGAACCGAGCGCGATCGAGCTTGGCAGTCGAGAAATCGGCGCCGCAGAGGTTTGCGCCGTCGAGCACGGCGCCGCTGAGATCGGCCGCCGCGAAGCGGGCGTCGCCCAGCTGGGCTTTCCTGAGGTCGGCTCGCCGGAGCATCGCACCCGCGAACTCGCCGCCCTCGAGGTTGGCCTCGGAGAGGTCGGCCGCGTCGAGGTTGGCCCGGGCGAAGTCGACCTGGGGGGCCTGGAGCCGGTTGGCCTTGACGGCGGCGAGATCCTGCTCGCGGAGGTCGGCGCCCGGTGCCAGCTTGGCGCCCTGGAGCAGCGCGCCCGGTGCCGCGACGACCGCGCCGAGCGCACCCGGGGACACCTTGGCGGGCCAGCGGGTGCGCTGGTCGGCGACGCAGGAATCAAGCCTCGCGCCGACGAGGTCGGCCTCGGAGAGATCGGTGGCGAGCAAGAGGCACTCGCTCAGCTTGGCGCCGGATAGCCTCGCGCCCACGAGCTTGGCCCCCCGAAGGTCGGCCGAGGACCACTCGGCCTCCCGGAGGTCGGCGCGGGAAAGGTCGGCCCCGACCAGGGAGATGCCTGAGCCCTGGCTCGCGCCCAGGTCGGCCCCTCGGAGGTCGGCCCGTTGCAGGTTGGCGCCGTCGAGCCGGGCCTCCCGCATCGTGCAAGGGGCGCAGGAAAGCTCCACCATGCGCGCCGTGGAGAAGTCGGCCCCAGTGAAGTTGGTACCGGTGACCCTAGCGCCACCGAGGTCGCCAGCGATCAACCTGGACTTCTCGAGGTTGGCACGCTGGAGGCTGGCGCCTGCGAGTTTGATGCCCTCCAGATCGATGCCTTGCACGGCCACGCCATCCAGCACGGCACCTGCCGACTGGGCCCCGGGACCGAAGGCCCCCGCCGGCGTTCGACCCGCGACCCAGCGGGTGTCGTTCGAGTAGAGCGCGCCGAGAAAGTTGGCGCCGTCGGTGTCGGTGCTGACATCCGCGCCCCGCAGGTCAGCGCCGGCGAAGGACGCGCCCTCGAGGCGGGCGCCGCCCAGATTGGCACCGGACAGCCGTGCGCCACCGAGGTCGGCCCGGCGAAGATCGGCCCCGACGAGCGTGGCGCCCTGGAGGTCGGCGCCGGCGAGGGTACTGCCGGCCAACTCGGCCCCGCGCAAGTCCATCCCCGCGAGCTTCGCACCGGCGAAGTCCTGCCCCGCCAGGGGGGCGCCCGCGAGCAGCTTGTACTCCAGCACGAGCTGTGGCTGGTGGCGCCACGCGAGGATGCGGACGGTGCGAAACTGCTCCGCTGCGAGGCCGATGATCGCGCCTGCCCCCACGCCCAGCAGCGACCAGAACAGCCTCGTTCGCCAGCGGCGCGCGCGGAGTTGGTCGATCACTCGCCCGGCCTCCGCCAGCTCGGCCACGAGCTTCTGCTTCACCAGCTCCGCCTCGGAGGGTCCCCTCTTCTCCTCCTTCGGCGCGGCGGAGGCCCCGGCCGGGGCGATCGACTCGGGGAGCCGGGGCGGGATGTAGTCCTTGGAGAAGGCCTTGGGGTTGAGCGCGCGGAGCTGCTCGTCGGCGCGCTTGTGGTCGTCGGGAGCCCGCGGGATGTAGCGAGCGATGTGCACGTAGCCGTTGCGGAAGCGGGCCGGCACCTCGCTGTCGACGATGCGCAGCGTCACGTCGATGGTCATGCCCCGGTGGAAGTCCACGCGCGTCAGCAGGTCGCGACCACCGGGCATCTTCTCAGGCGACCAGAACAGCACCTCGCGCGCGTCCATCTACCACGCCTCGCCCATGTTGAGGCCGTACTCCCCCTGGATGCTCAGGGGCAAGGTGACCCTCATCCTCGGCAGGTCGTTGACCGAGGCCGCGCGGGCAAAGGAGGAGACGCTCATTCAGCGCCGGACGTAACCAGCCGCGTCGGCGCGGCGCCCAATGTCGCCCGGGAAAGCTGTGCTAGGCGCTGTTTTCCCGCGCCTACCGTCGCAGGATCCCCTATTCCTCGAAGCGATAACCGGTGCCATGCACGGTGAGGATGTGCCGCGGGTCGGCGGGACTGTCCTCGATCTTCTTCCGCAGCTTGAGGATCTGGTTATCGACGGTGCGCGTGGCCATCGTCGGCGAGTAACCCCATACGTTCTGCAGCAGCTCCTCGCGCGAGACGTCGCGACCCCGGTGTGCGATGAGGTATTGCAGCACGCCCGCCTCGTGCGTGGTCATGCGATGCTCGACGCCCTCGCGCATGAGGATGCGGCGACGAAGGTCGACCTCGTTGCGCCCGAAGCGGTACACCTCCGGCGCCCTCGGCGGCGCCGGGCGCGACCGCAAGCGTGCCCGCACGCGGGCGATGAGCTCGCGCAGCGAGAAGGGCTTCGGCACGTAGTCGTCGGCGCCCATCTCGAGCCCGAGCACCCGGTCGAGCTCGGCGGACTTGGCGGTGAGGAGGATCACGGGCAGCTCGGGATGCTCGCCCTTCACCTTGCGCAGGACCGAGAGGCCGTCCATCCCGGGCAGCATCCAGTCGAGGATCATCACGTCGGGAAGGTCGTCCTCGATCGTCTCGAGCGCCTTCTCGCCGGTGTCGCAGTGCACCACCGAGAATCGCTCGTGCTCGAGCGCGCTGACCAGCCCCAGCGCGAGGGTCTCGTCGTCTTCGACCACCAGCACACTTGCACCCGCTGATTCCATTGCCGCTCACTGCCTCCGTCGGATTCGCAGGACAAACTTCGCGCCGCCGCCGGTGCCGTCCAGGCACTCGACCTTGCCGCCGTGCAATTTCGCCGTCTCGGCCACGAAAGAAAGTCCTAACCCGTGACCCCCCGCCTTGCCCCGGCCAGGCCCCTCGACGCGACGGAACCGATCGAAGATCGACTTCCGATCGCGGGCCGGTACACCGAGCCCGTCGTCTTCCACTTCGAAGGTGATCCAGCGCCGATCCGCGCGTACGCGGAACCAGGCTCGTCCCCCGCGCTCGGACTTGCGGTACTTCAGCGCGTTGTCGAGCAAGTTGGTCACCGCGTCGCGCAACAGCACCGGCATAACGACCGCCATGCCCACAGGCTCGGCCTCGACCTTCAGCGAGGCACCCACCTCGCGGAATCTCGCCGTCCAGGCGCTGGCGAGCTCGAGGACGAGGCCGTCGACGTCGACCGCTACCGGGACATCGTCGGTCGGGCGGGTGGCGGCGCGGATCACCTCGTTCACGCGCGTGGTGAGCCGCTCGGCCTCGTCGACGATGCGCCGCGCGAAGGCGGCCCGCTGGGTGTCGTCGCGGAAGGCGCCCATCTCGATGGTCTCGGCCATCACCCGGATGCCGGCCAGTGGTGTCTTCAGCTCGTGCGACACGCGCGCGACGAAGTCCCGCTGTCGCTGGAGGAGCAGCTCCTGCTGGCGGTCGTTGCGGATGAGCGCGAGCAGGGCCACGAGGCCCACGGCGATGGCGATGGCGAAGGGCAGTAGCCGCGCGAAGAACGCCCGCCGGGTCTGCGCCTCGGTGGACACGGCGGACAGGGTGATGCCAGCCCGCAGGTGCCGCAGCGCGTGCGGGAAGTCGACCGTCACCGCGAGGTCGTCGGAGGAGCCCGCGACCACCCGCCCGTCCGCGTCGCGGATGGAGAGGAAGGGACGGATTCCCGGGCTGGTGCGCTCGAGCAGCCACCGCAGGAGCGCGGCCTGGTCGACCTGCACGGCGCCCACCAGATCGCCGACACCGAGCCTCGACACCAGCACCAGCCACGGGGGGTCCGCGTAGGGATCGACGAACACCCTGGGCGCCTCGCCGGTGACCGGCAGATCGCGGGGATCGAAGGCAACCGTTCGCAGCTCTCGCCACGCGGCCAGGCGGCGCTCGGCGCGCGCGGCCGTCTCGTCGCCATCGCCCCCGAGCGCCGGGCCGCCGTAGGCGCGCAGGTCGGCGGCCAGCGGGAAATGGTAGAGATCGAAACAGCGATCGAGCAGCGGCGCGTCGAGAGCGCCGATCTCCTCGGCGAGGCCGGTGAGCCAGGCCTGGGCGATGTCGCCGCGCCCGAGCGCCTCGATGGCGCGGGCGTGCTGGAGGCGGAGGATGACCAGCCGGCGAACGTCGGCTCCCTGCGACGACGCCTGCCCGATCGGGCTCGACAGGGTGCGCCCGAGGCGGCGAATGAGGCGGTCTGCCGCCGGGGCCTGGTCGGCGTTGATGAGCAGCTCGGCCGCCTCCGACACCGCCAGCAAGGTCACGCCTGGGTCGCGACCCGCGCAGATGGCGTAGGCCTGCGCCAGCCTCACCGGGTCGCCGGGGTGGTCCTCGCTCGCGGCCGCGACGCGCTCGAGGCAGGTGTCGGCGCGGAGCGCGACCAGGTCTTCCTCGACGGCGGGTGGCGGGAAACTCAGCTCGTCGCGCTCCCAGAGGTAGTAGGCATCGAAGAAGTCGTCGGCGCGGCGGCGGCGCGTCTCGAGCGAGGCCACGTCGTCGGCCGTGGCCAGCTCGGCGTACCAGGGTGCCGTCCGCTCCACCAGGAGCGTCTCCCACTGGTCGACCAGCTGCGACAGGCCATCGGCCAGCGCGCGCCGCTCGCGGGCCTGGTAGGCGGCCTCGAAGGACAGCGCCTCGGAGAGGGCCACGCCGCTCATCACCGCGAGCACCACGACGATGGCGAGGTACACGCCGGGGCGGACGTAGCGGCGGGGCGCGGCGGCGGCGGGCATCTACTTCAGGCAGGCCGAGGCAGGGCCGGCGAGGGCGTGACCGAGCTCCGCCCAGGGGTGGGCACTGTCGCCCAGCGCGCTCTCGCCCATCACCGCGGCCGCCTCGGCGGTGCAGCCGC
The DNA here is from genome assembly GCA_016875315.1 of Deltaproteobacteria bacterium. GTDB lineage: Bacteria > Myxococcota_A > UBA796 > UBA796 > SXON01 > SXON01. The sequence continues at coordinate 6,485 of VGRQ01000242.1, forward strand.
GCGCCGCGTGGCCGAGGGCGACGCACCACGGCGACCCGCTCGCCACGAGGTTCCCACGCGATGACTTCAGCTTGGTGTCGCGACACTCCAGGCCCGCGAATAGGTAGGCCTTGGCGAGGAGCGCGCGGCGGTCGCTTGGGTCGGTGGGCAGCGTGGCGAACCGCGCCGCTGCGTAACGAAGGTAGGGCTCCACGCGCTTGCCCCCGCCGGCCGCCACCATGCACTCGTCGAGGAGCTCGGGGCCGTTGACGGGCGCGAAGGCCACCCAGGCCTCCAGCGCCTCGTCGCAACGAGCCAGGGCCCGATCAACCACCCCGGCCGCCTCGGCGTTGCCGATCTCGGCGTAGCGACCGGCCACCGAGCTGAGCGCGCGCACCTCCTGCCACGCCGCCTCGGCGCGGAGCCAGTGCCAGCTCTCGCCGGGCGGCACCGCGGTCCAGAACGGCGCGAGCACGGCCACGGCGTGCTGGCACTCATCCACCTGCGGCACCTCTGGGTCGCGACGTCGACACGCGCCGGCGTAGAGCGTCGCCTCGGCCAGCGCCGCCTCCGGCTGCCCCTCGCACAGGCCCTCCTGCACCGCGGCCCGCGCCTCGGCGAAGTCGGTGGGCGACCACTTCCCGCTCATCTGCCACTTCTGCGCCCACACCATCGTCAGGGCCCGCAGCGCGCAGGTACGCGGCGTCGCGGCCACGTCGTAGGCCTCCTGCGCCGCCACTGCCAGCCGCTGCCGCTCGCTCTCGCCGTTGTGGCGGGGATCGATCTTGTGCGTCTTGAGTTGTTCCACCAGCGTGGCGGCGAGGTCGTCGGCCTGGTCGCGCCGCACCTGCTGGTAGGCAAACACGCCCGCGGCCATGGCGAGGGTGGCGAGCGCGCCGAAGAAGAGGGCGACCTTCCCGAGTCCGAGGACAAAGGCGAGGCAGCCGCCGGGCGCGGGCGACGGTGCCACC
>VGRQ01000243.1 GCA_016875315.1 Deltaproteobacteria bacterium
TGCCGCGCCTCGAGGCCCTCGACCGCGCCGGGCTGCTCGCCGTGGCGGAGCGGGCGCGGTCGCTGGCCGAGGCCTGCCGGCGCCTCGTCGACCAGGTGCGCGAGTAGTGGCCACCATCCTCGTCATCGACGACCAGGATCGCTACGCGAGCCTCTGTCGCAAGGCCATTCCCGAGCACAGCTACCTCGGCCCGGCGCGGTCCTGGCGCGAGGCCGCCGAGGTCCTCCGCGCACGCCGTCGCGACATCGATCTGGTGCTGCTCGACGTTCACTTCGACATCCCCGAGGCCGACTTGCTGGGCCTGCCGGCGGGGGCCGACGCCAAGGCGGTGGCGCGGACACGGCGGCGACAGGGCCTGGAGATCCTGGCCCGGCTGCGCAGGCGCCTGCCGGACTTGCCGGTGGTCCTGATGACGAGTCGCGACGAGGTTGCGCTCGAGAAGGCCGCCGAGCGCCACGAGGCCGAGGAGTACACGTATTTCCTCGACGACGAGTACGTCGATGCACGCTCGCTCCGCGCCCAGATCGACAACGTGCTGGCGGCGCGCCGCGGTCGCGACAGCGAGGGCCCGGTCTTCTGGGGACGCTCCGCGGAGATGCGGCGGATCCGCGGTCGCCTCCACGTGCTGGCGCGGGGACGCCTCCCGGTGATCCTCGGCGGCCCCACCGGCACGGGCAAGTCGATGGTGGCGCGCCACGTCATCCACGCGCGATCTGGGCGGCGCGGCAAGTTCGTCGCGGTCGACCTGTCCACCCTCCCCCGCGACCTCGTGGCGGCGCAGTTGTTTGGTGCCTCGCGCGGCGCGTACACCGGCAGCGTGTCCGACCGGCGCGGGGCCTTCGAGGAGGCCGACGGGGGCACGCTTTTCCTCGACGAGATCGGAAACCTCCCGGAAGACGTCCAGAAGATGTTGCTGACGGTACTCCAGGAGGGCGTCGTCACCCGCATCGGCGACACCGTCGAGCGGCGAGTCGACGTGAAGCTCTGTGTCGCAACCCATGAAGACTTGCCAGCGATGGTGCGCGGAGGGCGCTTCCGCGCCGACCTCTTCATGCGGCTCAATCCGGCCTGCACCGTCGTCTTGCCGCCGCTGGTGGAGCGGAGGGGAGACTTCGCGCGGCTCTTGGAGTGGACCACCCTGCGCGCGGTCGAGTCTTCGTCGATCCTGCCCCTGTTGCTGGACTACCGGCAGCGGGCGGGGCTCGGCGAGGGCACGGCGCTATCTCCCGCCGGGGAGGTGTCGGTGGCGCTCGGCGCCGAGGTGCCCCCCGCCACCGAGGGCCGCCTCGTGCTGCTCTTTCCCGAGCGAACGCTGCGCCTCTTGCGACGGCACCGGTGGCCGGGCAACCTCCGCGAGTTCGGGATGGTCGTGGAGAACGCGCTCACCTTCACCTTCGCCGAGCTGGCCGGGCTCGGGGCGGGGGCGCGCGCCGACGTGGTCCAGGTGCGTCCCAAGCTCGTGCGCGACCTGCTCCGCGCCGTGCGCGTCGACCGTCCTCGCGACGAGAGCGGCTGGCGCTGCGAGATCAGCATCAAGCCCGATCCCACGCTCAACCACGTGGCGCAGGACGTCGAACGCCAGTACTTCACCCGCCTCTGGGAGCAGGAGGACGGCGACTTTGCCGCGATGGCCCGCGTGCTGATGGGCGACGAGGGCCACGCGCGGAAGGTGCAGCTCCGCTTCAACCAGCTCGGCCTCAAGGTCCGCGAGCTGCGAAGGAACTGATCCCCTGATCGCGGCATTTTCTGCACCTCCGCGCTAGGGGGCGCGGCGATGCCGGTTGCCCCCGCCCCCGACGACGCCCTGCTCTTGCAGTCGATCGTGGAAAACCTGCCCGACATGGTCTTCGTGAAGGACGCGGCGGAACTTCGCTTCGTGCGCTTCAACCGGGCGGGCGAGCGGCTCCTGGGTTTTGCCCAGGGCGACCTGCTGGGGCGCAACGACTACGACTTCTTCCCCAGGGAAGAGGCCGACTTCTTCACGGGAAAGGACCGCGAGGTGCTGCGGGGCAGCGAGGTGGTCGACATCCCCGAGGAGCCGATCCACACCGGAGCCCACGGCTTGCGCTGGCTGCACACGCGCAAGATTCCCATTCGCGACGCCGACGGGAACGCGCTCTACCTGCTCGGTATCAGTCGCGACATCACCGAGCTTCGCAACGCGCGCGTGGCCTTGCAGGAGCGCGAGGCGCAGCTCCGCCACGTCTTGGAACGCTTCCCGGGCATCGTCTGGACCGCCGACGCCGAGCAGCGCGTCACCTGGCTCGGCGGGGCCGACGTGGTGCGCCTGCCGGTGGCGATGGGCGCGGCGAAGGGGAGGCACGTCGGCGAGGTGCTTGCGGCCGTGGTCGATGCCGATCTGCTTGCCATCCACCGGGAGGCGCTGTCGGGGAACGCCGGGAGCTTCGCCTTCTCGCTGGGCGACCGCGAGTTCGAGGCTCGTGTCGATCGGCTCGGCGAGGGCGCGGTGATGGGCGTGGCCCTCGACGTGACCGAGCGTCGCCGCCTGGAGGCGGAGCGGGTCGAGGTGCGGCTGCAGCGCGCGCAGCGCATGGAGGCGCTCGGCGTGCTCGCCGGTGGCATCGCTCACGACTTCAACAACCTGCTCGTCGGGATGGTGGGCAACGCGTCGCTCGCGCTGCTCAAGCTCCCCGAGGGCGCGGCGGCCCGTCCCGACATCGAGCGGCTGCTCGCCGCCGCCGAGCGCGCCGCCGATCTCACGCGGCAGATGCTGGCCTACTCGGGCAAGGGCCGCTTCGTGGTGGAGCCGATCGACATCGGTCGCCTCGTGCGCGAGACCGTCGACCTGCTGCGCAGCTCTCTGCCCCGCCGCGCGCAGCTCGGCGTACACGTGCTGGAGAACCTGCCTCCCGTCGATGCGGACGCGACGCAGGTGCGGCAGGTGGTGATGAACCTGCTGACCAACGCCGGCGACGCCCTGCCCGAGGGAGGCGGCGACGTTCAGGTACACGTGAGCGCGGTGACGGTCGAGCCCGGTGGACCGGAGGGTAGCTTCGGCGACGAGATCGTCCCGGGGCCCTACGTCTGCGTGGAGGTGGCCGACACCGGATGCGGCATGGACGAGGGCACGCGCCGTCGCATGTTCGATCCTTTCTTCACCACCAAGGCCCACGGGCACGGCCTGGGTCTCGCGGCGGCGCTCGGCATCGTCTGCGGCCACCACGGCGCCATCCGCGTGTACAGCGAGCCCGGGCGCGGCACGACGGTGCGCGTGCTCCTGCCGGCCGGTCACGCTCCCGCGAGCGTGGAGTCGCGACCGAGCCTCGACGCGGAGACGGTGATGGTCATCGACGACGAGCCGGCGGTCCGCGACTTCGCCCGGGCGGTGCTGGAGTTCCGCGGCTACCACGTGCTCGAGGCCGAGGACGGGCGCCAGGCGGTGTCGCTCTTCGGCGCCCATCGCGACCGCGTGGGGCTGGTGCTCCTCGACCTGACCATGCCCGGGATGGACGGCGAGGAGACCTTCCACGAGCTGCGCGCGCTCAAGCCCTCCGTCCGGGTGTTGTTGTCGAGTGGCTACAACGAGCAACAGGCCACGAGCCGGTTCACGGGGCTTGGACTCGCGGGGTTCTTGCGCAAGCCCTACCGGGCGGAGCAGCTGATGGCGCAGGTGAGGGAGCAGCTCGGGAAGAGGTAGGGGGGCGGGCGGATCACCCGTGAGTCAATCAGCCGGCCCCTCGCCGGTCACCAGCCCGCGCCCCACCTCGCGGGCCCGTCGCTGGGCGTTGGCGAGCTGGTTGGACAGTCCGCCGGCAAAGTAGACCAGCCACTCGGTGTAGTCGCCGGTCCGGTCGGCGCTGCGGAGCTTGTCGTAGTACTTCTCGCGGTCGCGGTTGTACCAGGTGCTGAGGTCGAACAGGTACTTGAAGTCGTAGCGGCGCTGGTACAGAAGCGCGGTGGTGAACATGCGGGCGGTGCGGCCGTTGCCGTCGAAGAAGGGGTGGATCCACACCAGCCGGTGTTGCGCCACGCCGGCGACGATCACCGGGTGTACCCAGGTGTCGTCGCGCCCGTAGCGGGGGGCGGCGCGCTTGACCTTGGCAAGCTCGAGCCAGGCGAGCAACTCGTCGACGAGCGCGGGCACGGCTTCGGCCTCCGGCGGCTCGTGGTGCACGGTGGTGACACCCTCGTCGCGGTCGCCGATGACCACCGGCCCGTCGCGAAAGCGCCCCGCGTGGCGATGCCCGCGGGTATCGCGGACGATCATGCCGTGGAGGTTGTGCAGGTCGCGGGCGGAAAAGGCGAAGCTGCGGTCGCCGCGGATGCCGTCGATGGCGTTGAACGCCGCGTAGTAGTTGAGGAACTCCTGTTCGTCGTTGCTCGCCGCCTCGGCGCCGGACTCGGCGAGCTGCGCGGCGCGGTGCCGCGTGAGCGAGGCGCCCTCGATCTGCACGCTCGACAGCGCATCGTCGACGCGGCACTCGTCGCGCACGCGCTGCGACCACTCGGGGGAGATGTCGACGGCGTCGAGGAAGCCGCAGGCGCGCTCGATCTGCACCAGCTGTCGCACGAGCTGGGGGCTGAGCGTGTACTGCGGCTCGAACAGGGGGACCCCCGGGGATGAATCGAGGCTATCACGCCTCCCAGGCACCCATGGGAGGGCGCGCGGTCCCGTCGCGAGCGGCGGTGTGACCGGCCCGAAGTGCTGAACCTCGCGGGAGGATCGGCACCTGGGGCCGGGCCCAGCGCCGCCGGCGGCCCCACGTGCGGGTGGCGACAAGACGCACCATGAGCGTCGTCGCCGTCGATGTCGCCGTCGCCACCGACATCGCGCCCGCTACCGCGCCGGCTCGCACACCACGATCCGCTGGAGGTCCCACCCCTGGCGGCGCCCCAGCAGCCGCGGCGCCCAGTCGGGGTGGCCCTCGTCCCACAACACGCGAAACCCCTGTCGATCCAGCCGCGCCCGCATCTGGGGCGGATCCTCGTGGTGTCGAAAGCGCTCCCCTGCGCCGCCGACGATCAGGCCCACCAGCTCTCGTTCCAGTCGCCCGAGCGCGCTGCCCCTTCGCGAATAGCTGATGGCCAGGCGCGAGCCGGTCGCGAGCACCGGGCGCATCGTCGCGAGCGTGGCGTCGATCGCGGCGGGAGGAAGGTACATCGCCACCCCCTCCCACAACACGACACTCGGTCGCGACACGTCGAGGCCCGCGGCCACCAGCGCGTCGGCGGCGGTTTCCTTCTCGAAGTCCACCGGCACGTAGGTGACGCGCCCCTCGCCCATCCGCGCGCGTTTGTAGTCCTGCGTGTCGGGGTGATCGACCTCGAACACGCGCGCTGTCGCGAGCTCGGGCAGTCGCCAGGCGCGGGCGTCGAGGCCCGCGCCGAGGATGACCACCTGCTCGATGCCGTCGGCGCTGGCGTGACGCACCACGTCGTCGAGCACGCGCGTTCGGTAGGACATGAATCGGGAGCGCCCTTGGGACAAGGTGTCCATGGTCGCCACCGCCATTCGCGTTGCACGCGGCCATCGCGCGGCCGCCCGCAGCAGAGTGGACCACGGCGCGTGCAGGAGATCGACGGCGTGCGGATCGGCCGCGAGGGGAGGGGACTCGTACCCGCCGAGCCCGCGCGCGAAGGCCACCCAGCGGGCGGTGGTAGACGGCTCCCCGGGGATCATCGCGACCGGGGCCTATCCCCGAGGCGGCACCGCCGCCGCGCGCCTCTCGCGTCGCTCGCAGGCGACGCCGGGTCGCGTCGTGAGCGTAGATGCTACGGATGCGCATCGTCGTGAGCGGAGGCACTACGAATAGACAGTAGGTCCGGCGCCGCGACGAGCGGGGCGAGGCGATGCGCGGCCGCCGATGGATGAAGGCGGCGAATCTTGAAGCCCGCCGCCGTGCCGTAGGGGTCGCGCTGGCCAGGCATCCCGAGAAGAGCATCAGTGCTCGCGACGCTGCCTATCGAGAGCACCACCGCTTGCGACGAGCCCCCGCCGGGGCGCGCCCTCCCTCCGGCAGGCGTCCCGCCTCGCCGAACTGCAACCGACTACTGCGCTACCGCCAGTGCCCCGGCTGGCTGCCCTGCGGCCAGCTGGGTCTCGATGGCCGCCAGCCGCTTGTCGAGCTGTTCCAGGTGGATCGCCGACTGCGCCTCGATCTCCGCCATCGCCAGGCGCGAGGCGTCGATGTCGATGGTCAGCGCGGTGTAGATGGAGTTGGTCATCCACAGGTTGAGGGACAACATCCCGAAGATGAGGAGCAGCAACGACGCGCGCGCCCAGCGCGTGTCGCGGGCGTGGCGCTCGTGGAGATCCTCGAGGTCCTTCAGCTCGAGGGGGGGAGCAGACTCCGGGTGGTAGGGAAGACCGACGTTCCGAGGCGGATTCAGAGTGGTCATGAGGCCTCCTGACCTATGGGTACTTTACACCTCCTTGATGATCGTGATCAAGCCCGGCGGCAGGGAATTTGGTGGGTCGGCCGCGCTCCCGCGCCGTTACGAGCCCGCGTCGTGATCCTCGCCCTCGCCCTCGCCACCCCGCTCGCGTGGGCCGACCCGCTCGACGCCCTCGAGCCCGTCGCGAGGCAGTTCTACGCGAGAGCCGAGGCCGAGGAAGACCGCGGGCGCTTCGACAGCGCCGAGAACTTCTACCGGCTGGTGGTGCAGCACGACCCGCGCTTCGTGCCCGCCTTGCTGGGGCTCGGCCGCGCGCTGGAGGCGCAGGGCGAGACGGCGGCGGCCGAGCAGGTGTACCGCGACGGCCCCGGGGATCCCGACGTGCTCGTGGCGCTCGCCACCCTCGTGGAGCCCACGCGCCCCGCCGAGGCACTGTCGCTGTGGCGCCAGGCGCAGGCGGCTCGCCTCGGCGACCCTTTGCCTTACCTGCACGAGTCGCGGCTGCTCCTGGGGGCGAGCGACCCCCCCGACCTCGACGGTGCCCTCGCCGCCTGGCGTACCTACGAGACCCTGCTGGTCGAGGCCGAGCCCGACGGTGCCGCGCTGCTTGCCATCGCCGACGCTCTCATCGCGACCGAGACCCGCGCGCCCGAGGGGGTGGCCATGCTCGCGGACTTCGTGGAGCGTTTCCCTAGCTCGCTCGCCGCTGCCGGTGCGCGCGAGCGCCTCGACCGCGCCCAGCTCGAGGCCGAGGCGCTCCTGGTCGAGATCGGTCGCGACGAGCCCTTGCCGGGAGCGCTGGTCCCGGTGGCCAGTGGCATCGACGCCGCGCTCGCCGCGGGGCGGGTGGACGAGGCCCTGCTGAGCGCGCGGCAGCTGGTGGCCGAGGCCCCGGGGTCGAGCGCCGCTCACGGGCGCTATGCCGACGCGCTTGCCGCTCTTGGCCGGTGGACCGACGCGGAGATCGAGGCGCGCGTGGCGCGCGGCCTCGCCCCCGACGACGCGATCACGCGCGCCCGGCTGGGGCGTTTGCTCCACGAGGCCTACGGCGGGCGGCGCGACGTGGAGGCGCTG
>VGRQ01000244.1 GCA_016875315.1 Deltaproteobacteria bacterium
TCACGGTGGTGTTCCCCGTCGCGATGTCGACGGCGCTCGGCAGCTACCTGTTCTACGCCCAGCACAACTTCCCCGACATGCAGATCCGGGGTCGTCGTGAGTGGGAGTACACCTACGCCGCATTGCGCTCCTCGTCGATGTTCGAGATGTCGCCGTTGATGCACTGGTTTACCGGCAACATCGGCTACCATCACGTGCACCACCTCAACCACCGCATCCCGTTCTACCGCCTGCCGGAGGCGATGGCGGCGATGCCGGAGCTCCAGGGCCCCGGTCGCACCTCGTGGCACCCGCGCGACATCGTCGCCTGCCTCCGCGGCCACGTGTGGGACCCGAGGCAGGGCCGGATGTTGAGCTACGCCGAGGCCGAGCTCGCCTCGCCCGACGACAACGTCGTCGCCGCCAAGTAGGACACATGCCCAAGATCGCAGTCGTCGCCGGGGACGGGATCGGCCCGGAAGTCATCGAGCAGGGCCTGCGCGTGCTGGCGACGCTGGCGCCCGACCTGGAGGTGGAGCACTTCGATCTCGGCGCCGAGCGTTACCTCCGCGACGGCACGACCATGCCGGCCGACGTGATGGCCCGCTTCGGCTCGGAGTTCGCGGCGGTTTACCTCGGCGCGCTGGGCGACCCGCGGGTGCCGAGCAACGTACACGCCAAGGACATCCTCCTCGGCAGCCGCTTCCAGCTCGACCTGTTCGTGAACTTCAGGCCCTGCAAGCTGCTCGACGCCCGCTACTGCCCGGTGAAGGACAAGTCCGAGGCCGACGTGGACTTCGTCGTGTTCCGCGAGAACACGGAGGGCCTGTACACCGGCGTCGGCGGGCAGTTCAAGCGTGGCACGCCCGACGAGGTGGCCATCGAGCAGGAGATCAACACGCGCAAGGGCGTGGAGCGCATCATCCGCGCCGCCTTCGCCTACGCGCGGGAGCAAGGGCGCCAGCGGCTGTGCATGAGCGACAAGGCCAACGCGATGCGCCACGGCCACGACCTGTGGCAGCGCGTGTTTCGCGAGGTGGCGGCCGAGTACCCCGAGATCAAGGCCTCGCACCTCTACGTCGACGTGCTCGCGATGCGGCTGGTGCAGAGCCCCGAGAGCTTCGACGTCATCGTCACCAACAACCTGTTCGGCGACATCATCACCGACCTCGGCGCCGCGCTCCAGGGCGGCATCGGCCTCGCGTCCAGCGGCAACCTCAACCCAGGCAAGGCGGCGCTCTTCGAGCCGGTGCACGGCAGCGCCCCCGATATCGCCGGCAAGGGCATCGCCAATCCCCTCGCGTCGATCCTCACCGCCGGCATGATGCTCGGCTACCTCGGCCGGCGCGACGAGGCGTCGCGGGTGGAGAAGGCGGTGCAGGCCTGCCTCAAGTCTGGTCGCGTCACCCGCGAGCTCGGCGGCACGCTGAGCACCCGCGACGCGACCGACGCGGTGCTGGCGGTGCTCTAGCCAGCGCGCGTCGGCAGGATGTCAAATGCACCCGGCGACCTGAACCCCCCTGGTGGGCAGTTGTCAGCCCGGCCATGAGCCCGCTCATCCTCCTGGCCTCCGCGAGTCTCGCGGCGTCGCCCTACACCCCCACTGGCCAGGTGCTGGGCACGGCGCATCCCATGTTCCCGCAAGCCTGGGCCGAAGACGGGAGCTGGGTCGCCGCCTGCCAGGCCCGCCATGACACTGATGGCAACGGCGAGATCGCGGTCTTCATGGGCCACCACGGCGACGCCTACGGCGACGAGCGGCGGCTCTACCTGCTCGACGCCGCGCAGCCAGAGGGCCTGGCCGGCGACCGAGTCGTCAGCCACGACGACCAGGGACGGTTTCTCCTGTGGGTGCGAGAGGGCCGCTTGAAGCTGCGCGACACGCGGCTGGGCCACGAGACGGACCTGGGCGAGGCACCGCCGCGGCACGGGCTGCACGAGCGGGCGGGCGACATCGACGCGGCGGGAGAGTGGCTGGTCCGCCTGGCCGGGGACGGGCAGGTGCTCCTCCGCGAGATCGCGACCGGCGCGGAGCGCCCGGTGCCCGTGGGACCAGGCCTCACCTGGCGCGCCCACTTCGCCGCGCCGGGGCTCGTCTCGGTGGCGGCGGTCCGCGACGATACCGATGGGGACGGGCAGCTCACCCTGCCGACCGTGCGCACCACGCTCTCCGCTGACGTTTGCCGCGGGCAGGCCCTCTCCTACTCGACCTACGGCTACGGCGGTGACGCGTGGACGAGCGAGAGGGCTTGGCTCGACGGGCGCCCGGAGCGACGGGCCATCGTCGCCAGTGCCGGTGGCGACTTGGTGTACCGGTCCGAAAGCGGCACGTTGATTTACGACGGGGACACCGAGTTCGAGATCGCCCCGGCAAGCTGCGCCGCCGAAGTGGCCGCCATCTGGCCCGAGGGTGATCGCGCGGTGATCGCCTGCGCGGACGGCAAGGACCGGTGGACCTGGTCGTGGCGGGGCGACGGCGTGGCGGCTCCGCTCGCCCTGCCCGGGACCACCCGGCCGTGGGGGATGACGGTCGACCGCGTGTTCGTACCCACCGGCGAGGAGATCGTGGATCTCGCCACGGGGAGGATCCTGGAGCGCGCCTACGGGGGCGAGGTCGCGACGTGGGGGGACGTGCTCGTCGATATCGACAGGCAACACCGCGTTCGCCTCCGCGACCTCGCGCTCGGCACCACCACCTACCTGATCGAGGGCGAGACCGAGAGCGCGTGGAAACGAGACCACGGCCGCTTCGGCGCGGTCGTCCGCGACGGGAAGGTGTACATCGTCGACCTGGCGCAGAGGCGGGTACTGGGTACGCTTCCTCGCCCGCCTTTGCTCGTTCGCGATGACGGTGCCGCCCTGGTGCCCGAAGGGAGTGACCAGCACGACATGGGCCCCTTGCGCTGGTGGACACCGCCACGCTGACCGGGGCGGCCAGGCGGCCGAGGCGCCTCTTCCCGCCCTAGAAGAGCAGCACCGTCCCGCCGCCGATCTCGGGGTAGAAGCCGAGCTCGGGCAGGCCGGGCTGGATGGCGTCGAACTCGGAGCCTGCCAGCACGCCGAGCGCGAGGTCGAGGTTGAAGCCGAAGTTGTCGGCCACGAGGAAATCGACGCCGGTGCGCAGGCGGCCGCCGAAGGCAAAGTCAGGGTTGGCGGTGTACATCACCGCCACGCCGTCGGCGCCGATGTAGGGCTGCACCTTGTTGCCGGTGGCCTTGTAGACGACCCCGAAGTTGATGGGGAGCACCGCGTTCCAATCTTGCACCTGGCTGGGATCCACGCCGTAGGTCTCGGCGATCGCCGCCTTCTCTTCCTCGGTGTAGCCGCGGTTGGTCGACGCGCCCTCGATGCCGATCATCAACAGCACCTTGGCGGCGACCGGGATCTCGGCCTCCACGCCGTAGTTCACGAAGTTGAGGTCGCCGTAGCGGCTGTAGCCGGCACGGGCGGCCACCCCGAAGCGGGCGTGTTCCTCGTCGTCTACGCGGGCGCGCGAGCTGGATCGGTCGTCGTCGTCGTCGTAGGACTTCGACTTGGTGCTGCTGCGCGGGGCCTCGTCCTCGTCGTCCTCGTCGGCGCGGCTCGAGTACCGTGAGCTGAAGCTCTTCGAGCTGGAAGCTTCCTCTTCCTCGTCCTCGTCGTAAGACTTGGACTTCGAGCTGGACGAGCTGGTGGACTTGCGGGGCGCCGGTTCGTCTTCTTCCTCCTCGTCGAGCGCGTAGTCGTCTTCCTCCTCGTCGTCTTCCTCGACCACCCGGCTGGTGGTGGTCTTGCTCGACGTGGACTTGCTCGGCGTGCTCTTCGAGGCGCTGCTCTTGCTGCTGGAGTTGCTGGTACCCGAGTAACGCGACGAGAAGGTGCCGCCCGACGAGGAGCTCTCTTCCTCCTCGTCCTCGTCGTCGCCCTCGCCGATGACGATGCCGCCGGATCCGCCACCGCCAAAGGAGAACGCGGCGAGCTGGGCGTCGAGGTCTTCTTCCTCCTCCGGCTCGGCTGCCGCACGCGCCCTGGCCTCGGCATCGGCCTTTGCCTTGGCGGCCGCGTCGGCCTTCGCCTTGGCCTCTGCCTCGGCCTTTGCCTTGGCGGCGGCGTCGGCCTTTGCCTTGGCCTCTGCCTCGGCCTTCGCCTTGGCGGCCGCGTCGGCCTTCGCCTTGGCCCCTGCCTCGGCCTTTGCCTTGGCCTCGGCGTCGGCCTTCTTCTTCGCGGCCGCCGCGGCTGCCGCTTCCTGGGCGGCGCGCTCGGCCTCTTCTTCCTCGTCGACCGCATCTTCCAGGGCCGCCGACTTCGACTCCACGGTGAACTTGGTCTTTCCCTTCACGCTGGAGCTCGGCTCGTCCTCGAAGTCGAAGCCCTCCTCCTCGTCGTCGGCGAAGGCGGCGGCGGCGGCGGCGGTCTCGGCGTCTTCTTTCTCCGCCACCGAGGCGGATCCCTGGCCGTTCATCTCCTTGACCATCTTCGGCGCCATCGAGGCGGCGGTGGCCACGTCGGCGGCGATGTCCCAGCTCTTCTTGCGGACGATCGCGTTCTTCTTGGCGTCGTAGAGCACCATGTTGATCTTCAGGCCCGCGCCGCCGGGCGCGATGCTGCCCGCGAGCACGGCGTCGGCGCCGTTGCTCTTGGCGATGCCGCCGAGACAGGAAGTGGAGCTGAGGCAGCTCGCGTTGAGGCTCGCCGGGGCGCTGGAGAGCTCGTTGACCGTGTCGTAGACACCGGAGAAGTCAAGCTCCGAGCTGATGAGACTGGTGAAGTTGCCAGTGACCTTCGGGCCCACGCCCGCATCGACCAGCGGGGTGACGAGCGCCGTGCCGCCCGCCCACGCCACCGAGGGAAGGGCGAGGAGAACGGCGAGCGGGACGACGCGGAAATGACGCATGGGAACCTCTCGCGGTGGAGGACGAGCCGACCCCCGACCGACCGCGCATATTGCCATGATTGGGGCCGACTGTCGAGGAGCGCGGGCCACGATGGTCTGCACGCCGCCTGCACGGCGGCGAGGGTGGCGGCGGCCTCGCCCCCTGGCTATTCGCCGCGCCCGTGGATCCCGTCCCTTCTCGCGCCGCCGCTGCCACGCAGGTGACGGCCTTCGCCGCGCTTGGCGCCGGGGGAGCCGGCCTGATCGACGCGGCCCGGGTGCTGGCGGGCAGTTCGCTACACTTGCGCGGGCTCGACCAGGGCGTGCTCCTCCTGCTCGGCGGCATCGAGGGCGCGGCGCTCGGCGCCCTTGCCGGGCTCCTCGGCCTCGCTTTCCCCGGGCGGCCCCACGGCCGCTCTCGGTGGCTCGGTGCGCTGCTCGGCGTGGCCGCCTGCTGGGCACTGCGCGCCTTCGTCGTGGTCTTCACCGACCCGGCGCCCTTCACCACGCCCGCGTGGTGGCAGGGCTCGCCGCTGGCCTTCGCGGCGGCGCTGGCCGGCGTGGGGGTGGTGGCGGTGGTGCTCTACCAGGGGGTCCGGGGCGCCAATGCCGTGGTGACTGCGGCGCTGTTGCTCGCGGCCGGTCACGGGGTCTGGGCGTGGTCGGCGCGTCGCGACGCGGGCTCTACTTCGCCGAAGGTCGGGCGCCCGAGCGTCGTCGTGGTCACCCTCGACACCGTGCGCGCCGACCACTTCGGCGCGCTCGGCAACCGCGACATCGACACCCGCCACTTCGACCGCGTGGCCCGCGAGGGCACCCTGTTCACGGCGGCCTCGGCGGTGGCGCCGGTGACCGGGCCCTCGCACGCGGCGATGTTGACCGGCACCGGCCCGTGGGAGAACGGCGTGCTGCTCAACGGCATCCCCGTGCCGCCCGATCGCGAGATGCTCGCGGAGCGCCTCGCCGACGAGGGCTACGCCACCGGGGCCTTCGTCAGCGCCTTCGTGCTGGAGGGGGGCCTGGGCTTCGCCCGCGGTTTCTCGGTGTACGACGACGAGTTCAGCGCGGTGCGCGGCAAGTCGCGCCTGCTGGGCGAGCGATTCCTCGGCATGCTCGCGCGTCGCCTCGACCCCGACGCGGTGCTCGAGCGCCGGGGTGCCGACACCGTCGACCTCGCCCTGGCCTGGGAAGCCGAGCAGGCGAGCCCCTATTTCCTGTGGGTCCACCTCTTCGACGCCCACGGTCCCTACACGCCGCCCCCCCCCTACGACACCCGCTACTACTCGGGCGACCCGCGCGACCCGGCCCACACCTCGATGCAGGGCGTCACCGGCTACGCGCCCTACCTGCGGAAGTCGCTCGAGGGCATCACCGACCTCGAGTACGTGCTGGCCCAGTACCGCGGCGAGGTGAGCTACGCCGACGCCCAGCTCGGCCGGCTGATGGAGGGGCTCGACCTCGACAACACCTTGCTGGTGGTGATGGGCGACCACGGCGAGAGCCTCGGCGAGCACGGCCAGTGGTTCGACCACGGCGACGACGTCTACGAGACCAGCGTACACGTGCCGTTCGCGATGCGCTGGCCGGGGCACGTCCCGGTACAACGGGTCGACACCCCGGTCGACGGCACCGACCTCGCGCCCACGGTCCTCGCCGCACTCGGTCTCTCCCGCGAGGGCACCAGCGGCATCGACGCCCTCGCCGAGGCCCGGGCACACGGGGCCTCGATGACCTTCGATCGCGCCGCCAACCAGGCGGAACGCGAGGCGGGCCGCATCACGCAGCCCAGGTACCGGATGGCCTCGCTGCGCGGGCTCAGCTCTCGCTGGGTACACGCCGAGCTCGACGGCAAGGGGGAGTACTTCGAGCTCGCCAGCGATGCCCGCGGGGAACACGACGTGGCGCCTGCCACGCTGGCCACGCCCGAGGGCGCGCAGCTCCTCGACCTGCTGCGCCGGGAGACCGAGGGACTTTTCGAGGGCGACACCAGCCGCTCCGCCGCCGAGCTCTCCCCGGAAGACCGGGCCATGCTCGAGCAGCTCGGCTACCTGGAGCAGTAGTGGTCATCGGCGAGTCTCCGGCGAAGGACGCCTACCGCCTGCTGGTGTGGGGGCCCTGGCGCGTGGCGCTCGAGCAGAGCCCCGCCGGCTGGGAGTACCGGGCCAACCGCGCCCTGGGCGAACTGGCGGCGCGCTTCTCCCGCCGCAAGCGCGCCGAGGTGCTCGCCAACCTCCGCCGGGCATTTCCCGGTCGCGACGACCTGGAGGCCGTGGCCACCCAGGCATTCGCCACGCACTTCGTCAACCAGTACGCCAGCTTCGCCTTCGGGCGCATCCGTGCCGACAACTGGACTAGATACCTCCGGATCGAGGGCATGGAACACATCGATCGCGCGCGCGCGGCCGGGAAGGGCGTGGTGCTGATGCATCCCCACACCGGCCCGGCGCAGCTGCCGCTGGCGGTGCTCGGCGCGCTCGGGCACGACGTGCACCAGGTGGGCGGAGGCGAGGTGGCGGTGGAGAAGTCGCGGGTGGGCCAGTGGGCGAGCGAGGAGCGAGCGCGGCTCGAG
>VGRQ01000245.1 GCA_016875315.1 Deltaproteobacteria bacterium
GCGTCGCCTTCGGCGACCGATCCGAGCGGCCCTCCGGAGACTCCAATGGCCGACTATTTCCCCTACGAACGTCTCGATTGCTACCGCCTCGCGCGCGAGGTGGCGCCATGGGTCCGCGAGGCCAGGTTCCCTCCGCGCAGCGGCGATCTCCACGACCAGGCGGTCCGCGCGGCCACCTCCGCAGCGCTGAACATCGCGGAGGCCGCCTCCCGCGAGGGCGCGGCGAGCAAGCAGCACTTCAGGATCGCGCGCGGCTCCGCCGGCGAGGCTTGCGCGGCGCTGGACTTCTGCGGCGTCCCCGGCGCCGAGGAGCAGCAGGCAAAGCTCCGTCGGGTCGGCGCCATGCTCAGGCGGCTGGGCCAGTAGTGGACCGGTCTCGCGGGCGGCGACCAAGTCGCCCGCGCGTCGAGTCTCCTCACCTGTCAACACCCTCGGAGGTCTTGCGACTCGGGAGGCCGCTGGACGCTACCTGATCCTTCCCTCGACAAACGGCACCTCGATGACCTTCTCGTGGTTCACCGGGCCCCTCGCGCCGCGCCTTTGCGGCGCGGCTCCGGGGCCGGGCTCCGGCGGCCTCGCGGGCTTGCCGCGCGCGTCGCTGCGAGTCTCGCGACCGGCCGCCTGCGCGCCCGGTGAGTCCGTGCCTCGGTTTACCTGATCCTTCCCTCGACAAACGGCACCTCGATGACCTTCTCGTGGTTCACCGGGCCGTGGCCGAAGTAGCCTTTCTCCCCGAAGAGTTCGCCGTGGTCGGCGGTGATGGTGACGTAGGTGTTGTCGGGGACGAGGTCGAAGAGCTCCTCGCAGGCCCGGTCGACCCACTGCACGGCGTTGACCTGGCGCTTGTGCAGCTCCTTCATCTTTTCGTCGTCGAAGAACTGGGGCGCTTGATCGGCGTGGACCAGTCCTCCGGCGCGCACGTGGTCGTCGAGATGTTTGAACACCCCGTTGACCCCCGAGATGCGCGGCCAGGCGTTCTCCGGCTCGTCGGGGGTGGCGTAGGGGTAGTGTGTCTCACCGGTATTGAGCACGAAGAAGCTTGGACGTTCCTCGTAGAAGCGCATGCGGCGGAACATGGCCGACACGTCGTTGTGCCTCGGCATCAAGGCGTAGTCGTCGAAGTCTCGGTTGATCGGCGTCGACGGGTTGAGCACCGGCATCGACACGTACATGTTCGTCCGGTAGCCAAGGTTGTTCCTGAGGTACGACGGGAGCCAGAGGTTCGGCACCATCTTGCCGAACTCGATGCTCTCCACGTTGAAGCGCTCCTTGAAGCGAAGGAAGTCGTCCTTGTAATAGTCGCTGGCGTACACGTGCGGCGGCGAGCTGTGCGGGAGCAGGCCGATGAGCAGGTTGTAGTGGGAGGGCGACGTCCACGTGGCGTAGGTCCAGCGTTTCTCCACCTTGCCCAGCTTCGACATGAACTTCGGCTTCGCCTTCACCCAGCTGTCGAAGCGACAGCTGTCGAGGATGAGGATCACGTAGTTGGTGGCGCCCTCCGGGGGGCGAGGCCGGGCTTTCTGGGGCACGCGCGCCGTTACGGCGGTGGGCGGGGTGTCGCGACGGCCGCGAAGGCGGTCGAGGAGAGGCATGCGCCACGGTAACCCCGGGGGCGCGGGCCGGACGGCGGAGGGAATGGTACGGCGGGGCAAGGGGCCGGTGAGGCCGCTTTCCCTGATTGCTGTTAGCATCGCGGCCGCTTGCGGGAGAGCCCATGGCCATCCATCCAACCGCCGTCGTCGATCCGCGCGCCGAGCTCGGCAACGACGTGGAGATCGGCCCCTACGCGGTGGTCGCGGGGAAGGTCGTGCTGCGCGACCGGGTGTGCTTGCACGCCCACGCCAGCGTGAGCGGCGAGAGCGACATCGGCGAGGACACGCGCGTGTTCTCCTTCGCCAGCGTGGGCGGCGACCCGCAAGACTTGAAGTACCGCGGCGAGGTCACGCGCCTCGTGGTCGGCCCGCGATGCACCTTCCGTGAGAACGCGACCGCCAACCGGGGCACGGCCGCCGGCGGTGGCGTCACCCGTATCGGCAGCGACTGCCTCTTCATGGCAGGCACCCACGTGGCGCACGACTGTCAGATCGGCAGCCACGTGATCTTCGCCAACTACGCCGCGCTCGGCGGTCACGTCACCGTCCAGGACCGCGCCGTGTTCGGCGGCTTCGCGGGGGTACACCAGCACGGGCGCGTCGGCCGCTGCGCGATGGTGGCCGGCGGCGCGATGGCCACTCAGGACGTGCCTCCCTTCACCATCGCCCAGGGCGACCGGGCCCGGTTGGTGGGCCTCAACGTGGTGGGCCTGCGACGCTCGGGCTTCTCGCGCGACGTGATGGCGGCGCTCAAGACCGCCTACCGCGAGCTGTTCCAGGCCGGCATGCCCCTGCGCATCGCCGCCGAGCAGGTACGCGAGGTGTACAGCGACGTGCCCGAGGTGGTGGAGCTGGTCGACTTCCTCGAGGAGAGCCAGCGCGGCATCTGCCGCTCGGCGGGCGCGTCCGAGTCGGCCGACGAGTAACGCCGTGCGCGTGGCCGTCTACGGGCTCGGGCGGATGGGTCGCCACCATGCGCGGCACCTGAGCGGGCTCGGGGCCGAGGTGGTCGAGGTCGATCCCTCGCTCGGGCTCCACGGCGACGCCCGCGGGGTCGATGCCGCCGTGCTGGCCACGCCCACGCGAACCCACGCCGAGTTGGCATCGTCGCTGTCTCGCGACGGCATCCCGGTGCTGGTGGAGAAGCCGCTGGCCGCGAGCCTGCCCGAGGCCGAGGCCCTCTCCACCATCCCCGGCCTGGTGGTCGGCCACGTGGAGCGCTTCAACCCGGCGATGGGCGCCCTCTTCGACAGCAGCCTCGACGTGCGCTTCGTGCAGGCCGAGCGCCTCGCCCCGTGGACCGACCGTGCGCTCGATGTCGACGTGGTGTACGACCTGATGGTCCACGACCTCGATCTCTTCGGGCTCGTCACCGGCTTCGCCGAGGTTGCCGACGTGCGTGGCAATGGACTCGGTGTCGCGACGTCGGGACCGGACATTGCCCACGCCCGCGTCGAGACCGTCGATGGGCGCGTGGCGGTGCTGTCCACCTCGCGCATCAGCCCGGCGACGGTGCGCAAGTTCCGCGCCTTCGGTCCCGGCGCCTACGTGGGCCTCGACCTGGCGGCCAGGACCGCGCACCGGGTGGGACGCGATCTGCGCTCCGAGCCCATCGCCGTGCACGAGTTCGACGCGCTCCGCGCCGAGTTGGAGGCCTTCCTGCTTTGGGTCGAG
This sequence comes from Deltaproteobacteria bacterium, assembly GCA_016875315.1. Taxonomy (GTDB): domain Bacteria; phylum Myxococcota_A; class UBA796; order UBA796; family SXON01; genus SXON01. The sequence goes on from VGRQ01000245.1 coordinate 3,267, forward strand.
GGCGGGTGTCTCGCTCTCGATCCGGGGCCGCGCCGCCTCGCGACGGTCGACGAGGCGCTCTGGACCCTCCGGCTCGCCGAGCGGATCCGGTGCGCCTCGGCCTGAGCGCCATCGAGCCGAGCGCGGATCGCCTCGGCGCCGAGCTGATCGTCGCCCTCCGGCGGCATGGCCAGGTGGCGACGAGGGGACTGGGCGGCGAGCGCATGGCGGCGACCGGCTTCGAGCGCGTGTGCCCCCTCGCGCCCCCGGCCATGGGGCTCTGGGAGGTGCTCGCGCACCTCGGCTCGATACGTCGGCAGCGTGCGGCGCTGCTCGACCACCTCGACGGTGTCGATGCGCTCGTGTGCATCGACGCGCCTGACTTCCACATGCCGGTCGCGACTCGCGCCCGGCGCGCTGGCCTGCGCACGGTGGGCTGGGTGTCGCCCCAGCTCTGGGCATGGCGGCCGGGGCGGAGGCACGCGGTGGCGCTCGCCTACGACACGCTCCTCTGCCTCTTCGACTTCGAGCCGGCGCTCTACGCCGGCACTGGTCTCGACGCGCGTTTCGTGGGGCACCCGGCCGTGGACCGGCTGGTAAAACGGCGTGCCGAGGCCGGGGTGGTGGCCATCTTTCCCGGCTCCCGGGAGTCGGAGCTGTCGCGACACCTCCAACCGTTCCTCGAGGCCACCCGCGGCTACCGCACGGTGCTCGTGGCCGAGGGATCGGCCTCGCTCCGGGCGCGGCTCCGTCCCGACCCGCGCGTACACGTGGTGTCGCCAGAAGAGGCGATGGCGCGATGCGAGCGAGCGCTGAGCAAGTCGGGCACGGTCACCCTGGAGTTAGCGCTCAACGGAGTGCCCGCCGTGGTGGCCCACCGGGTCCACCCGCTCACTTACGCGGCCGGTCGCCTCCTCGTGCGCGGCATCCGTTTCCTCGCCCTCCCCAACCTGCTGTCCGACCGGGCGGTCTACCGGGAGTTCGTCCAGTCCTTCTCGGCGGAGGCGCTGCGCGACGCCCTCGGCGCGGCCGTGGAGCCGCCGAGCGCGGAGCTCCGCGCCCGGGTGGGGCCGCCGGGCGTCGTCGACCGGGTGGCAGCGGCGATCCTCACTGGATGGGGATGATCGCGACGCCGAGCTTGTCGCTGAGGTGCGCGGAGAACCGCTTGAGGTAGTTGCTGGTCTCGTCGATGTTCGCCTTGTCGGTGCTCTTGGCGAGCGCCATGCGGCCGCGCTTGAGCGCCTGCTCCGTCTCGGCAACGTCTTGCTTGTGCATCAGCGCCTTGTGCTCGCGGAGGAAGGTCTCCAGCGCCACCATCTGCTTCTCGATGGTGCCGCGCGAGTCCTTGACCTCCGCCGCCTCCTCCCGGCGACGCTCGTGGACGCTCGCCTCGCTCTTGGCCTGCTCGATTTCCAGCTTCGACATGCCGGTGGGCGCGCGGATGGTGATGGCGTTCTGCACGCCGCGGCCGTCGCGAGCGCTGACGTGCACGAACCCGCTGGCGTCGACGGCGAATTTCACCTCGATGCGCGGCGCGCCGCGGGGCGCCGACTCGAGGCCCACGAGCTCGAACTCGCCTAGCGACACGTTGTCGGTGGCGGTGCCGCTCTCGCCCTGGAGCACGTGGATCTTCACCGTGTGCTGGTCGTCGACGACGGTGCTGACCATCTGGATTTTCTGCGTGGGGATGGTGGTGTTCTTAGGGATGAGCTTCGCGAAGCGTCGCCCCTCCACCTCGATGCCGAGCGAGAGGTTGGTCACGTCGAGCAGGGTGACCGACTTCACCTCGCCCTCGAGCACCCCGGCCTGGATGGCGGCGCCGATGGCCACCACCTCGTCGGGGTTGAAGGCGTGGTTGAGCGGGCGCTTGAAGAATTCCTTGACCATCTCCTTCACGCGCGGGATGCGCGAGGAGCCGCCTACCATCACCACTTCCTCGATGTCCTCCACGCGCAGGCCGCTCTCGGCGAGCACCTTGCGGCACTCGTCGATCGTGTTCTCGAACAGCGGCACCGCCATGTTCTCGAAGGCGGCGCGAGTGAGCGTGACCTGGAGGTGGCGCGGGCCCTGCGCGTCGGCGGTGAGGAAGGGGAGGTGGATCTCCGTTTCCGTGGCGGTGGAGAGTTCGATCTTGGCGCGCTCGGCCGCGTCGCGAAGGCGCTGTCGGACGATCTTGTCGCCCGAAGCGTCGATGCCGTGCTCGGTGCGGAACTGCTCCAGCAGCCAGTCCACCACCACGCGGTCGATGTCGCCGCCACCGAGGGCGTTGTTTCCGCGCGTGGCGCGGACCTCGCCCACGTCGCGGTCGATGTTCACGATGCTGATGTCGAAGGTGCCGCCGCCGAAGTCGTAGACGGCGATGGTGCAGTCCTTACGACGGTCGTGGAGGTAGGCGAGCGCGGCGGCGGTCGGCTCGTTGATGATGCGGAGGACGTTGAGACCGGCAATGGTGCCGGCGTCCTTGGTGGCCTGGCGCTGGCGGTCGTTGAAGTGCGCCGGGACGGTGATGATCACCTCGGTGACCGGCTCGCCGAGGAAGTCCTCGGCGCTCCGCTTCAGCTTCTGCAGGATCATCGCGCTGATTTCTGGTGGCGAGTACAGGCGGCCGCCCACCTTGATCGCCACGTCGCCGTTCTTGCCCTCCGCGACCTCGTAGTTCACCAGCGGTATGTCGCGACCCGCCTCCTTGTAGCGCTTGCCCATGAAGCGCTTGACGGAGTGGATGGTCGCGTCGGGATTGATGAGCAACTGCCGCTTGGCGATGTCGCCCACGAAGCGCTCGTTCGCCTTGGAGAAACCGACGACCGAGGGGGTCACGCGACCACCCTCCTCGTTGATGATCACCCGAGGCTCGCGGCGGTCCATGTACGCGACGACCGAGTTGGTCGTCCCGAGGTCGATACCGATGACCTTGCCCATTCCTTGAGCTTCCTTTGATTGATGGTAGGCCGCGGCTCACCGCGCTGTCAAACCAGCCCGGCGCCCGCGCGGCCAGGACGACGCGGGTTGCGCGCCTGCGGGGCGTGATATCCGCGCGGCGGGAGAAGCCGTGATGTTCTTAGTCGCGTGGCTAGCAAGCGCCTGGGCCTTGGCGCCCGAGGTGGAGGAGTCGGAGCGCCTCGCGAACGCGGGCGACCTCGATGGCACGATTCGCGTGCTTGAAGCCTATGTTGCCAAGAGCCCGGACGACCCTGAGGCCCTGTGGCGGCTGGCCCGGGCGCTCTACGAGAAGGGAGAGGTGCTGGCGCAGTCGGTGCCCGACTCGCAGCGGCTGCCGATCTACACCCGGGTGCGCAGCCTGTCGCGGCGCGCCCAGGAGCTCGACCCCGAGGCCGGCTTTGGATATTTGTGGGAGGGTGTGGCAATGGGTCGCATTGCCACGTCCAAGGGCATCCTGTCGCAGCTCTCGACGGCCGACGACATCGAGCGCCTGTGGCTGCGGTCGCTCCAGTCCAAGACCGTCTACCGCATGGACAACGGCATCTCCTCCTTCCCGGGCGACTCGTGGAACGCGCTGGGCCAGTTCTACCGCCTGTGCCCCGACTGGAAGGCGATGGAGTGGATCTCGGGCACCCGCGGCGACATCGACAAGTCGGTGTACTACTTCCGGCTGATGGTGAAGGACGATCCGAATCGGCTCGAGGGCCTCAAGGAGCTCGGCGTGGCCTTGCTCTGCAAGGGCTACAAGCAGGACGACGATGCCGCCAAGGTCGAGGGGCGCGTGTGGCTGGAGAAGGCCTACGCGCTGCCCGCCACCTACCCCACCGACGTGATCGACCACAAGCAGATCCCGGTGATCAGGTCCCGCGAGGCCGACGCCTGTGGTTACTCGCGTGACGGCTGGGAGAAGCTCGACGAGGCGGCCTACGCCGGGCAATAGGTGCGCTGGATCGCTCTCTTGCTCGTGATCGGCTGCGCGCCGAAGGCCGAGCGCCAGAAAGACCCGGTCATCGCGGCGCTGGCGGCGGCCGACCGCCAGTGGGCCGAGCGATCCACCCTGGGCATCGACGCGGCCGAGATGGCCTACACCACGCTCCTGGCGCGCTGGCCGGGCGAGCCGCGGGTGTGGGGCCGGCTCGCGCGCACGGCCTGGTCGCGCGCGCTGGTGAGCCCCGGCGAGGCCC